>JBEAZL010000320.1:0-6407 GCA_041170085.1 Bacteroidota bacterium | reverse complement strand
TTTCCGCTGCAGGCCTGATTTCGCGGAAATTGGCAGAGCACTGACCTATTTCCAGTTCGCCCTCTGTCAGGTCTCCCTCGAACATACCCTTCTTTGCTCTCGCACGGCCGAGAATTTCACGTAGTTCCTCTACAGTTGCGCAACGGGCATAGGCTTCTTCGAGCTGCTCAAAGAACGGATTGCGGAGAAGTCTGGCGGGAGTTATCTCCTTCAATGTCAATTTAGTATCCCCCTCGTTGGCCTGGATAACCCTTTCTTTGAAGGCCATGTGTGCGGAGGATTCGGGTGTGGCGACAAAACGGCTGCCTATCTGCACGGCTTCGGCGCCGAGCGACATGGCAGCAAGCATGGTTCGGCCGTCGTAAATGCCACCGGCAGCTATCACGGGAATGCTTACTGCATCCGCCACCCGCGGGATAAGACACAACGTGGTGGTTTCCTCCCGACCATTGTGTCCGCCGGCTTCAAAACCCTCTGCTACAACTGCATCGCAGCCTGCATCCATGGATTTCACCGCGAACTTCGAACTCGAGACAACATGAACGACCTTGATTCCCCGTTCCTTCAGCCAGCCGGTGTATTTGGCCGGATTACCGGCTGAGGTGAATACAATCGGGACTTTTTCCTCTTCGATGATGGAGAAATGTTCGTCCACCTGAGGGTAAAGCAAAGGAATATTCACGCCAAAAGGCTTATCCGTATTGGTTTTGCACTTGCGTATCTGGTCCCTAAGGATATCGGGATACATAGATCCCGAGCCAATCAGCCCCAGTCCGCCAGCATTGCTCACAGCGCTGGCCAGTTCCCAGCCTGAACACCAGATCATTCCAGCCTGGATGATCGGAAAACGAATACCAAATAGCTCACAAACCCTGTTTTTTCCCATTGCCTTCCTGAATTCGTGCGCTAAAAGTAAACCCTCGTCTGCCTGTGAACGTATGCGGGAGAAATCTTTTGGAATTCAAACGAGAAAGACCCTATTTTAGCCGTCATTATTTATAAGCCTTAATGTTCCGGTCTATGAAAAGACTTCTACCCGCACTTTTTCTGCTTATCAGCATCGCTGGTCTGTCGCAGTACCAGTGGGACTATGGGCTGAAGATCGGCGGCGCGAACTACCTCGGTGATATCGGTGGAAAGGAGCTTACCCGTCGCGACTTCGTTTGGGATATGCACCTCAGGACTACCAATATTGCCATTGGCGGTTACGGTCGCTACAAGTTTTCCAAGCGCTTCTCTGTTGCAGCGAATCTGGATTACATGGTTATCAAAGACCGTGATGCCCTTACCACAAACCCACCCCGTCGCGCCAGAAACATGAACTTCCGCAACAGGATGTTCGAATTGGGTGCGCGTGCTGAAGTGACCATCTGGTATGATAACGACGTAAGCGGACAGGGTTACTACAACCCCGATTTCAAAATGTACCTCTTCGGTGGTCTTGCTGGTTTCTACCACAATCCTCAGGGACAGATTTTCAAAGACGGCGACTTGCAGTATGATGGAGAGTGGTTCGATCTGCGTCCATGGAAAACCGAAGGACAGGAAAAGGAATACTCAGCTATCGGTCTTGCCATTCCTGCAGGACTCGGTCTCTATTTCACTTTCGACAAGATCTGGCGTGTGGGATGGGAACTCAGCTGGAGAACTACCTTCACAGACTATCTCGATGATATATCAACAAACTACGCCAACATCCCTGCTTCGGATGGACAGCGCTATGAGTTTGTTCACCAGACATACACAGGTCTGATTGATGAAATCAATGCGGATAACACCGATTCAGAATTCTATCCTCTTCACATCAACAACTTCCGTTATGTGGAAGGATTCAACACCAAGCGTGGTGATCCGACACACAACGACAGCTACCTCACCATGCAGCTTACTATAGGCAAGGTAATACGTGGTCGCTCGAAGTTCTACCGGACCAAGTACAGCTGGCTGAAGAACCGCAGCGGTGTGCGCAGGTCGCGAGCCAAGTTCTGATTACAATTTCTATTGGAAATACAGAGGACCATCCGGAAACGGGTGGTCTTTTTTTTGGATTATTCTAAACCCTGATAAACTGCCCGATCTTCCGGATGGGCTTCCATGTGAGCGTGTACCAGGCAGGCCTCAGGTTGTTCATCGCCCAGGCTCTGCGATCTTCGGCATTCGCACGAAGGCGGTTGCGCAGCGTAACATTGCTCTGGCCTCCCGTGCGCATGTGAATAATGGTTCGGGGCAGGTAAGACACCGTTGCACGATGCCTGTGCATCATACGCAACATCAATTCATAGTCTGCTGCTGAGCGAAGTTCCAGACTGTACTTCCCGAACTTTTCATACAACTCTCGCTTCACAAAAAAAGTAGGATGTGGTGGCATCCAGCCCTTCTTAAAGTAGCCATGGCGGTATGATCCAGCCTTCCAGCGCCTTACTGTCCGCTGTGTATCATGCTGATCGACGTAGTCCAGATCGGCGTAAACAACATCGCAATCATTCTGTGCAAATGTCTTTACCACGTCAGATATCACCTGATCGTCGGCGTAAAAATCATCACTGTTCAGTATACCTATGATATCGCCTGTGGCAAGATCTACTCCCTTGTTCATGGCATCGTAGATGCCCTTGTCGCGCTCAGACACCAGACGCGCAATCTTATTCTGATAGCGCTCTGCAATCCTGAGTGTATCATCTTTTGATGCTCCGTCGATGATGAGGTATTCAATGTCGGCATACTGCTGTGAAACCACAGAGCGAATGGTGTCTTCAATAGTTGAAGCACTGTTGTATGCCACTGTGATTACTGAAACCTTCATCTCATTCCTCCATCTTTCTTTCACGAATCTTCACTGCAGGATTACCGCGGTAGATCGAATAAGCCTCCATCTCGCCCACAAGCACAGACCCTACAGATAAAACAGAATGACTTCTGCAGAGTGCTCCCGGACAGACAGTGCTTCTTGCCCCGATCCACACACCATCTTCAAGTGTAATATCGCCGACCATGAGATCGAAGGCAATTTTGGTGTAATCGTGATTTCCACACAGCAGCATCGCTCCCTGCGAGAGGCAGGAATGAGAACCAATAGTGACTTTGCCAAGATTGTCGATCCACACTTGTTCACCAATCCAGGCGTGATCACCAATTTCCAGTTTCCACGGATATTTAATGATTACCCTGGGCTTGATCACAACGCCCTTGCCGACTTTCGCTCCGAATAGCCTTAGCCAGAATCGCCTGTGGCTGTTGCCGGGAAGTGCACTCCTGAGTACTGCAGCACCGGTGAAGTACCACAGCACACGCGATATGAGCGGGCCCGGCTGGTACCACTGATTATTGAATCTGGACAAGTCTGTTCTCATATCATGCTGCGATGTCACAAAGGTAAGTCCGCGATCACACTTGTTCGAGTGCACTGTAATACAGTTCACCCACGCTCTTATAATCGAATCTGGATGCGGCGCGCTTCGCAATATCCTGACGGTCGAAAGGCGCATGGCTGAGGTATCGCTGCAGGAGGCTGCTCCACGTTTCCTCTTCCTCTCTCAGCAGTCCATTGCCGCCCTGCACCAATTCGGGCAAAGCTCCGATAGGTTCGCTCAGCACAGGACAACCACAACAGAGGGATTCAGCACAAACTACAGAGAAAGTTTCGTATTCAGAGGGAAGGATAAATGCCGCAGCGCGATTCAATTCCATAGCCAGTTCAGGGCCCGAAAGCTCGCCGATAAACTCCACCTGATCGTCGAGTTCAAGCATTTGTACCTGAGACCGCAACTGATCCCAAAGGGGGCCGAAGCCGGCAATGCGCAACCGTATGATCTTGCCCTGCTCCTTCAGAATGCTAAGCGCGTGGAATACGGGAAACGGATTCTTGGGAGCCTTCCAAAAAGCCGCCATCAGCAAATGATCACCTCTCTCGACATCCACCGGATGGAAGATCTCCCTGTTCACAGCATTCGGAACAATGCGATATGGAAATCTGTAGCCGGAGAATTGTTCAATATCACGGACCAAAGCCTCTGATACGGCAAACACGGGAATACCCATCGAGAAAATTCTTTTTACCCTGCTCAATGGTTTCTGGCTGTGGAAATGAAAATGATAATAGCTCCAATGCTCAGTAATCACCTTCCGCCGCGGTAGCCATCGGCTGAGAAATTTCACATGCACACATCCCGGATAGGCAATGTGAAAATTGGCTATATCATACCTGCCCGGTGCACCCCTTCGTAACAGAAATGAGAATAAAACCATGAAAAACACCCACTCGCGGAGTCTCCAGATCCTCCATGGAAAGCGGATTCTGCAGGTGCGGCCATATGGTGTATTCCTGCAACTGTAATGCAATGGTCCAAACTCAACATCCAAATGGTAGACAAACTGATCAGCATGTTCCTTCAGACAATCGACATGCCTGCGAATCCACACGGCATTGGAAGGTTGATCCTCTGTGGGAAACCATGGAGTTATATGCAGGATACGCAGTCGGCTCAAAGTGAAAGCATCGAGGTCTGAAAAATACTCAGACGCACCCGGTAATTTCAGGATGCCTCAAAACATTTTCCGTTCAACACTTTTTTTATCATCATAACCCAAGACTTGTTTTCTTAGCCATAGCTTTCCGTGAACCAGAGAGCCCAACCAAAACATTTAGCCCTTTATGAAATCCGTTATTACACTGCTCGGATGTCTGTTCGCATTCAACCTCTGCGCACAGCAAGATCTGCTGAAGCCTTTTGAAAACATGAATATGCGCAGCATCGGGCCCGCCGTTACCAGTGGCCGCGTTACTGCCATCGATGTACCCGAGACGGACGAAAATATTTTATACGTGGGAACCGCGTCCGGAGGTCTTTGGAAGACCAGAGACGGTGGCCTGACCTGGGAGCCATTGTTCGATGAGCAGCCCGTGCAGGGCATCGGAGCGGTGGCCGTTGCGCCATCCAACCCGGACGTGATCTGGGCAGGCACAGGTGAGGGTAACCCGAGGAATTCCCACACCAGTGGAGCGGGAATTTTCAAAAGCCTGGATGCCGGACGTACATGGCAATTGATGGGTCTCGAGAATACCAAAACCATACACCGTGTAGTCATACATCCTACTGCAACGGATGTGGTCTTCGCGGGATCACCGGGATCCATCTGGGGACCAAACCCTGATCGCGGGGTATTCAAAACCACAGACGGAGGAAAGAACTGGAACAAGATTTTGTTTGTCAACGACAGCACCGGCTGTGCCGATCTGGTCATGGATCCGCGCAATCCGGATAAGTTGTTCGCAGCCATGTGGCAATACCAGCGCAAACCATGGATATTCAATAGTGGCGGTGCCGGAAGCGGGCTTCACATGACCCTCGATGGTGGCAAGACATGGAAAAAACTAACATCGAAAAACGGACTTCCCGAAGGCAATCTGGGTCGCATTGGTCTGGCCATTTCACCATCAAATCCGGATGTTGTTTACGCACTGATAGAATCCGGAAAGACAGGCCTGTACCGCTCGACAGACGGCGGATTCAGCTGGAGCCTTGTGACCACGGAGCAGGTCGACGACCGCCCGTTTTATTATCATGAAATTTATGTTGATCCCGCTAACGAGCACCATCTCTTCTACCTGCACAGCACAGTTTCCGAGAGTATTGATGGCGGTAAATCATGGAATACTCTCCTTCCCTATTGGGGTGTACATCCTGATCATCATGCTATGTGGATCAGCCACAGCAATCCGAAATTCATGGTTGAGGGAAATGATGGCGGGTTAAATATTTCACGGGATGGAGGCAAGAACTGGCAATTCATCAATAACCTCCCTTTGGGTCAATTCTATCATATCAATGTAGATAACGACACTCCATATCACGTATACGGCGGTATGCAGGACAATGGTAGCTGGGTGGGACCGGGCTATGTATGGCACGAAGACGGCATTCGCGATGCCGATTGGCTCGAGGTGGCTTTCGGAGATGGATTTGATGTGGTTCCAAATCCCGAGGATTCCAGATTCGTCTATGCGATGTCGCAGGGTGGTTACCTATCCCATATAGACACAGAAACAGGTCGCAGTGATTTCATCAGGCCAGAAGCCGGAGATACCCAATTGCGCTTCAACTGGAATGCCGGTATTTCAGATGACCCATTCAATCCATACGGACTTTATTATGGAAGTCAGTTCCTGCATCACAGTCCCGACCGCGGATTGACGTGGGATATACTGTCTCCCGATCTTACTACAAACGACAGCACCAAACTCAAACAACACGAAAGCGGAGGTCTGACCATTGATGCTACAGGAGCAGAGAATCATTGCACCATCCTATGCATTGCTCCGGATCCTAAAGATGCAAGAACCATCTGGGTCGGAACTGATGATGGCAATGTTCAGCTCACTACAAACCGCGGTGAGAGTTGGACAAACC
>JBEAZL010000319.1:0-5374 GCA_041170085.1 Bacteroidota bacterium | reverse complement strand
CGATGTTCGCCTCTCCCATGTCCTGCGGACGAAGGCTTACTTTATACTGGAAGTAGCTTTCAATCGTGTTCAGGGTGATATCCTGGTTAATGTCTTCAGTGTTCGGAATGGTGGTCGCCGTAATCGGGAAACCATCAGGAGCCGAGGTGTCAGAGTTGCCTTCGTTGTTGTTCCAGTACTTGTAACGCTCAATGGTATTCCAGTCGTTCGCGTCTGCAATATCACTTCGGAAATAGATGTAGTCGTCGGCAGAAGGGTCTTGCTGATACACTGTATAAGCAGCAGGATCAAGGAATCCCTGAACGTCGCTGAGCCAGTCTCCGAAGAATCCTCCCTCATTACCGGAGTTAAGTCCATCGAGTCCGATATCCTGTTCTACGTAGCTGCCTGTTGAGTTGTCGAAGGCATTCACCACGTTGAATGTGGCAGGATCGGGATAAACACCCCAGGTAGATTCAAGCGTGGGAAGTGGGTTGTTTGAGTTGGGAAGTCCGTTCTCGAAGCTAAGCTGTGAGTCGTTCAACACGTCTTCCGAAACGTTACCCAGGTTGAAATACAGTTCACCACCGTTGAGGTTATCTGAATCATCATGGAATGGATCCATGAGCCAGAACTGAATGAATTCAATATTGCTGGCCTCAAAGTCTGTGGTGGTCAGTGCGCGCTGAATACCTCCCCATCTTGATTCGGGATCGGCGAGGGTACCGTCTGCATTCAGACCGGCAGATTGCTCTGTTCCTTCAGGTCTTTCGTAGTTGTATGGTCCACGCTCCTCCGGATAATAGGTGAGGTCGAGTGTTGCAATGTTTGGTGGCGTACCGGGAGGCAGCTGTCGGTTCGGGAATACCTCTCCTTCAAGTACTTCACGCATGCGGTGGTCTTGCTGAATATCAGGAGTGATGTTGTCTGGTGTAATGCTGGTGCTGCGGAAGAAGAGTGGGTCAATCACATACCAGCTGAGTCGTGCGCGGTTGTATCCGTAAATGAGGCTGTCTTCAAAAGCAGCTTCAGGGAAAAGCCCGCCTGCATTGGTCTGCAGCTTCGGTGTCGAAGCCATGAACCATTGGTTCACGTTGCGGATATCAATCACACTCTGGCTTCCTTCAAAGTCATCGAGGTAAGCGTTTCCATCTTTGGAAATAGCCCTGCTGTGACCGGGTATCAGATATGCACCTTCCGCCGAAACATCAATGCTCGACTTGGCTTTGGTTTCGAGGAACGGTAGCTTGTCAACCAGTTGTGTCAGGAAAGGTGAATCCTTTTTATATGCAGCATCCAGACCCATGATCGTGTTGTTCACGGGTTCATCACCCATGTTTACTTTTTGGGTAACTGGTCTTTCACGAAGATTCAGGAAAGTAGCTCCAAGGGCGAGATCATCGTTCACCGTGTAATCGAAGCGCGTGCCCAGCATCGTTTTAAACTGCAGGTTGAAGAGCGAGTTGCTCTCAACCGAAACCTTGATAGGTTGTCCCGATGCAAGAACCCCTTCATTGATAATTCTTACGCGGCCGAGGTTGTAGTCGACGGTATAATCTTGTCCTTCAACCAGACGTATGCCACCGGCTGTCACACTCACTGCACCCTGCGGAATGTTCAGCGCGTTCAGCGAGATTTCAGAACCTGAAGCGCTCTGGTATTGTCCCTTAATCTTGAAACGGTTCAGAGCAGGTATCTGCTGCGCCGCCACCTTGGTCGAGTCGTAAAGAGGCTGATAAACAATTTGTGATATCAACGCTTCAGCCTGGTCTTCATCGCCCGGAAGTCCTTCGCGGATAAGGTCTGCGAGATGTTCACCGAACGGCTCAACAACGGGGAAATATATTCGCCCTGTTTGCGCATCAATCAGTCCGCCCATGGTCTGTGCATTCTGAATGAAGTCGAAGAAACCATCGGGATACGGCATCTGGTTGATGTCTATCCGGTCAAGATTTAATACCTGCAGCAGCGGCTTTGTATTCAGCGGCTCGCGGGGTATGTAATTCATGTCAACACCTGTAGCCGGGTTGTTGTACCAAACGTCAAGTCTGAAGTTGTCGGGGCTTACTCCAAATGCACCGAGGCTGTAAACGTTTTTCATCATCAGATCCCACAACGGGGCAGGATCTCCGTTGTCGAGACGCACCTGGGTAATGGAGCTCTTCAGCATTTTCAGCAGCAATGCCTGCGGAGCAGCAAAGCCATCCTGCGACAAAGTACCTACCTGATAGGTCTGACCGTTGAGGGTGTACTCGTATGAAACACCGAGTACTTCGGCGTTATTTAAAGATTGTCTGAGCGAGATGAAACCGAGTCTCGAGTTGTACGAGAATTCTGAAGGATTCAGTTTTCGTGCATTTCCGACACGCTCGTAGTGAATACCCTGATCAAAATACGGATACATGGAATTGATAGCGGCGTTCGCCCCTGTGAATCCCATTACCTCGGGGTTCTCGACCATGTCGAGATAGATATCGTTGTTCAGGTTCGACGGATTGTTCAGTGCCGTAACGGCGAGATCAGGTCTGTCGGTGAGTTCGTTGGTAGCCAGGGGAAGGTTGGTACTCATGTAATTCTCGGCCTCACCCATGTCGGTGACAGCAATTACATTTCGTACGTCCTGTGTGTTGGCTTGAGTATTTACTACCCATACTTCGATACGGGTGATGTTTATGCCGCTGTTTACAACGGGCAAGCTCGCGAGTGCGGCATCGTACTGGTCGCGGAACCAGTTCGAGAGGAAGTAGTGTCGGTTCTGTTCGTAGTTATCGCCGGTGATAACGAAGTTTTGTGTTTGTGCACCGCCCTGCACATTGATTTCATTCCGCTCACCTTTCTGCTGCGACATCACTGTCGTGTTCTTGAGCTTACCCCACTGGGTTTCAATTTTCGCTCCGAACAAGCTGCTGCTTCCCTGAATCAGCGTGCCCTTCAGCGGCATGCTCACGTTTCCGAGTTCGACTTTGCGGATGATCTGGTCCTCATTGCCGGAGTATTCCAGCTTCATCTGGTTTTCAAAATCGAATGTCGACTCGGTGTTGTAGTTTACATTCAGGTTGATGAAGTTTCCGATTTTCCCCTGAACATTCAACTGAATCTTCTGGTCAAAATTGAAGGTGGTAATCCTGCGCTGACGCTCCGGAATTCTCGGGTTTTCTGTGTTCGAGATGTTGACACCGAACGTGAGTTCAGCACTTCCCTGAGGCTTGATCTCAATATTTCCGAATCCGCTGTCTTTGTCTCCGATCGGAATAACCAGCTTGTATTCCCGGCTGGCCTCTGATTCTTCCTCCTGAATGTGCTGCCAGTACTCGGAAACATTGTCTGACATGTTGTACTCCAGGTACTCATCGAGGGTCATCGTGGTGCGCGGGCGGTAATCGAAATTGCCGCCTACGGATTGCACGATTTCATATTCACCGGTAACGGGATTGTACTCTACGGTATATTCAATGTTGTCCGGAAGCGGCACGATGATGCCGTTGGGATTTTCGTTCGGATTGGGGTCATCCTCAACAGGCCATACGAGATCATCACCTGTCGTATCTGCGACGGCTTCCACCCCCGCTGCGCGACGGTGCTTTATGCGATGGGCGGCAGGTGTGGTAACGCCATTGGCAAGACCAAGCCACACTACGGAGACCAGTGCAATAAAAAATGATGTCCTGGCAGCAAGGGCGTGCCACGTCGTTTTCGAAGCCATTAAATCTGTTTCAGCACAAGCTTGATCAATTCATCCAGTCCAATTGAGGGGTTCTGACCCTGAATTTTATCAAGCCATTTTTCGGTTTTGGTTTTGTCCAGTCCCAGTGAGGACAGGGCCGCTAACGCATCCATCTTCACCGTATTGTGTGAAGTGAAAAGTTTTTCTGCTCCCGGCTGAGTGGGTTTGCCAATCTTGTCGTGAAGATCAACAATAATTCTCTCAGCGGTTTTTTCTCCAATTCCCTTGATGCGTTTCAGGCTGGGCACATCTTTCATCGCTATCACCTGCGTGATTTCGTCTGTTGTCATGGAAGAAAGCACCATTCTTGCCGTGTTCGGACCTACACCGCTGACACTGATGAGCTTCCGGAAAATATCGCGCTCTGTCTCCGTGGCAAAGCCATAGAGAACAAGCGAAAAATCATTACCGTTGATGTGAAGGTGTGTAAGCAGCCTAGTCTGAGCGCCGGCATCGGGCATCTGACCATGGGTGTTGAGCGATATGTTCAGCAGGTAGCCAATGCCATTGCAATCTACAACGGCATGTACGGGACTCTTCTCCACAAGCACCCCCTGAACATGATGGACCATACCCTGAAACCCAGTTTTTGAAAAAGGAGCGCAAGTCTAAGCCATTTCCGGCGTTAAACCATGACTTTCTGCCGATTTATCTTACCAGATGAGATGTATAGCCTTAGCGGATAACGGGCATCCTCGAAAGCAACTCCCCGGTGCCGGAATATGCACTGACGAAATAGTAACCCGAAGGCATACTCAGGTCATTGATTTCCAATGTGCTGAATCCGGTATGCACGTTCGCTGCTTTCTGAAGGACACTGCGTCCGCTCAGATCGGTGATGTCTATCCTGATCTGGCACTCTTCACCTGAATTGAACCTCAGAAACAGTTGATCTACAGCAGGGTTAGGGTAAATACCAACCATTTCCGGCAATCCGTTGGTCTGAACGGCAATCACTGGGCTGTATTCGGAATGACCATTGAAATCCACCTGCCTGAGGCGGTAATATGCCAGGCCCATAGGTCGCTGCATATCTGTCCATTCGTATGTCTGGGCAGTTTGAGTGGTACCCGCCCCAACTACAACGTCCAGCGTTTCAAACGAATGACCGTCGGTACTGCGCTCAATTTCAAAGTGGCTGTTGTTGAGTTCGGATGCTGTCGTCCAGTTCAGCCTGTTTCCGTAGCTTTCAGAAACTCCGGTGAAGGAAGTAAGCTCAACAGGAAGCATGATTGAACAGTTGAGGGTCACGCCATTCAGGCTCCAGTCCATGGTATATGCCGTGAAATCCGCGGTGAAGTTGTCGATCAGCATCAGATAATACTTGTTCAGATCCCCGGTTCCCACGGTAATGGCTTCAACCCAGGCATTTCCGCTCGGTGGTTCTGAAATATCTCCTGCCCCGACTTGCAATCCGGTTGGGACATAAAGTGATGAGTAAGAACATCTTATCGGGTCTTCTTGAGGGGGACAGTCGATGGCCGTGTAGGGTCCCCAGATGGCAAAGTCGTAATCGATTCCCGCTGTGGGTGTCAGTGTAAATTCAATGGTGCCGGTCGTGAGCGGCGAGAAATAAAACCAGCCGCTCTGGTGCTCGATGGTCAGACAATTGGAATTGAAGAGGTTCAGTTCCTGAATCTGTCCGAATGCATCGCTGTTACCGCCAAATGA
>JBEAZL010000318.1:0-12890 GCA_041170085.1 Bacteroidota bacterium | reverse complement strand
ATCCTACCTATGGCGGTAGCGGTGTCGTGGCAACCGAATTGGGTAAGGCACTGGCAGAAAAAGGTCATCAGATACATTTTATCACGTATAGCGAACCAGTCAGACTGGGAAGTGTAAAGCGAAATGTCTTCTACCATGAAGTGAATGTCTCGGATTATCCGTTGTTTCTCTACCCGCCTTATGAACTAGTGCTTTCGAGCAAAATGGTTGATGTGGCGAAATTCGAAAAGCTCGATCTGCTGCACGTTCATTATGCCATACCACACGCTTCTGCAGCGGTGATGGCAAAACAAATTCTGGCCGAGGAAGGGATACATGTACCCGTAGTCACCACCCTTCACGGCACGGATATCACCCTGCTGGGAAAGGATTCTTCTTTCGAACCGGTTATTTCATTTGCCATCAATAAAAGTGACGCGGTAACCGCGGTTTCACACAGCCTGAAAAACGATACATACAAGCTCTTCGGGGTCAACCGCGATATTTCGGTTATTCCGAATTTTATCAATATGTCTTCGATGTCGCAGGTCAGCGGTAACGTTCTTCGCGAACAATACGCTCCGAATGGGGAGTACGTGCTCATGCACATCTCCAATTTCAGACCGGTGAAGAGAATTGACGATGTGCTTGCCATGTACATGAAGGTGCGACAGGAAGTGCCCTCCAAACTTATCCTGGTCGGCGACGGACCTGAAAGGCACAAGGCTGAGCAGATATGTCGTGAGAACGGAATGTGTGACGATGTCATCTTTCTGGGGAATCTCAAGAATCCGACAGAGGTACTTGTGGAGGCAGATCTCTTCGTCTTGCCATCCGAATCAGAAAGCTTCGGTCTGGCTGCTCTGGAAGCCATGGCTCTGGGAGTACCTGTTATTTCAACGAACACCGGAGGTCTTCCTGAGCTCAACCGACACGGTGTCTCCGGAATGATGAGTGCCGTGGGAGATTTTGAGGATATGGCAAGAAATGCGATATACCTTTTAAGCGATCCAAAGCGACTGGCGAAGTTTAAAAAGAATGCGTCTGAAAGGGCCAAGGAGTTCGACATCGAGCGCATTCTTCCGATGTATGAAGAAGTCTATCAATCTGTGATGCAAACTGTATGACATTCTCGGAACCTGCATTTATTGGAAAACGGATAGAAGTTGCCCGCGAGAAGGGAAAACTGACCATCACGGTGCAGCAAAAGATAGCCCGATGGCAGGAGGCTTTTCTTCTGGCATGGCTGTCAGCGTGGACATTCTGCGGACTTGTATTCGTTTCTTATTTTCTCAAAGCGGCTGACAACTCTGAAAAGTTCTTCTTTGGTGTAAGCACCGCCCTTTGGTTTTTCTTCTGGTGGAGAATTGGGAAAGTTGTGCTGTGGAGGTGGTACGGAAAAGAAATTATAACCATTGTGCCGGGTGAACTCCATATTCGAAATGCTATAGGCAAATCGGGACGAAACAGGGTCTATCAAAGCAGAAACATTTTCAAACTGGGACCACTGAAACGCGATATCACTTCTTTCCTCGCATTCATGGATCAGAGTTTCTGGGTGATGGGGGGCGACAGAATTGGCTTCAGTTATAGCGGAAGCAAAGTGCAGTTCGGAAAACAACTTACTCCGGATGATGCTGTGCGTTTGTCAAGAACCATCGATCACGCCCTCAAGGAGATCAGCAAGCAGTAATCATCTGCCGAGCAGATATTCGGCAGCGGCGATATAGCCAAAAGCACCAAGACCGGAAATGCTGCCCTTACAGGCTTGTGCTGTGAGAGAATCATGGCGATAAGCTTCCCGCGCGAAAATGTTCGACAGATGAACTTCAACCGCCGGCGCTGTTACACTGCGCAGGGCATCAGCAATGGCTACCGATGTGTGCGAATAACCTCCGGCATTGATGATGATACCATCTGCCGAAAATCCCACCTGTTGAATATGATTGATGATTTCGCCCTCAACATTGCTTTGAAAGAAAATCCATTCCACTTCCGGGAAACGCTCCTGAAGGAGGTTTTCGATGTCAGCCAATGTCTGGGATCCGTATAAATCCGGCTCCCGAACTCCGAGTAAATTGAGATTGGGACCGTTGATGACGACGAGCTTTCTGGACATATTACTCTCCAATGTCGAGCGTCTCGCTATTCCAGGTGTTCTCAGTAATCGGCTTGTCGTTCTTGAAATAATAGATGCCGAACTTTGAAACTACTTTCTTGTAACGGTCAACCTTATTTCCAATTTTCACTGTACGCTCGATTACGGTTTTGTTCGGCAACTCATAAGATGTCTCGGTGACACCCTCCTTGAGTTTTTCTGTCCCCGCTATTACAGGATAGTCACCGGCATCCTTGGCATGCCCGGGATTCTTGTCAAAAAGTTCCTGACGGGTTTCATATGCTTTGGAGGCAGAAGCAGCATCTTTCTCAAGTGCCATCATCTCGGTCTTACTCTTTTGAGCATCTACTTCCTCAACCTTTTGTGACCGGAACACTTCTTTTCCATCACTTACAGAAGCCTGCTGGTCTTTCTTTTCATCGACATTGGATACAGCAGTTTCTCTGCGGACTTCTGCAGCCGACAAGGCGTCGTTGGCGGCTGAGGTTTGGAGATCCTTCTTCTCTGTAACAGCTTCGATGTTCTGTTCGCGAACAACTTCACCTTCCTTTTTTGCCTTTTCCTGATCTTCTTTCTTCTTGTCGACGTCGTATATGTTCGACTTCCTCTGGGCATCTCCCTTCGAAGTGTACCCTGCGTTCATATCCTGATACTTCTCGATTTTCTGCTCAGTCTGGCTGATACTCTGCATGCGAATTCTGTCATTTTCGCTCACCTGACTTTGCACTGTTTTGATTTCGGTGACTTTGTCAAGATTCCGCTCGCGGCTCTGATCGGCCCGCTCAGTGTATTGATCGGAATTCTTTTCAGCCTGCTTCTTCTTGTCATCAGTGATACGCTGACTCTCGGCAGTGACCAGCGAGCCATCGCGATAAACGTTCACCAAATCATCTTTTGTGGCATTAACATTTTCAAGGTTGTCGTTTCGCTTGCTGACAGATTCCTCGTTTCTGGACGCAAGAAAAGCTTCCTGGTCTCTGTGAGTCTGCTCAACATTGGTGTATTTCGATTTTTCAGCGCTCTCGGCAGCTTGTCTGTAATATTCCTCTACTTCATCTTCTCTGGAGCGATCAACTTCACTGAAGAGCTTTCCGCGTTCTTTATTCCGGGCATCGGCCTGTGCTCTGGCATCGGCTTCAGCCTGACGGTCGGCCATTTCTTTTTCCATCCGGGCCTGGCGCTCTGCTTCAATCTGAGCTTCTCTCTCTTCCTTTTCCTTCCTCGCCAGCTCTTCCGCTTTCAGTCTGTCTTCCTCGGCTTTTTTATTGGCATCTGCGAGATCCTTGCCGGCCTTTGCAGATTCAGCTTCGGCGAGCATTTCATCAATCTTGGTTATTCGGGCCTTAGGATATTTTTCTCCCGGCTTAAGTGCGAGAGCGGCTTCATATTCCGATCTGGCTTCAGAGAGTTTGGAAGTGTCAAACAAACCATTAGCCTTGGTGATATGCTCCTGATATTCTTTTTCGATTCTCTCCTTATCGGCATTGGCGCTCGCCAGAGCATCCATTTCCGACTGTTTGGCTTTCAGATCGGCCAGAATCTTATTTATCTCATCAATCCTGTCCTTTGGCTGTTTTTCATCTGGCTTGATGCCTGAAGCTTCCTCATAATTCGTTAAGGCGTCTTCGTACTTCTTGTCTTTGAAGTTTCTCTCACCAAGGGTCATCAGGTCTTTGTAACGCTGCTCCATTCGCTGACGCTCAGCTTCATCAGCCATCATGGCATCTCTGAGTGCCTTGGCTTTGACAATCTGGTCTCTGGGATAATCCTCAGACGGAATCAGCTTTGACGCTTCTTCATACTTCTGAATGCACACGCCATAATCCTTGTTTTCAAACTTGGCATCGGCATCTTTGATAAGCTTGTCATACTGAACCCGATTTTCCTCAGCTGCCAGGGCATCGTCTATTTCTTTCAGTTTGTCTTTAGGCAAGCGCTCCTGCGGCTTCAGCACGGAAGCTTCAGTGAATAGGGTTTTTCCGAGTTGCCAGTTCTTGCTCGCAATGGCCTTATCTCCATCAGCAAGCAATTTGCTGTACCTGGCTTCGAGGTCTTTCGCGGCCTGCTCTTCGTCAAACAGTCTTTTTGCCTCATCGTACTTAGCCTGGGCTTCCTTGTTGTCCGGGAATATCTTCTTGGCCCCGGAGAATTTTTCCATGGCCTCGCCGTACTTCTTCTCGATCATCTTCTGACCGCCCTTCAGCATCAGATCATCGAATTCCTTTTGCAGCTTGTCCCGGTTCTTTTCAAGATCTTCGAGACGCTTGAATTCAGCGTCAATCTTGGCTTTCTGGCGTTCTATGTAATCGCCATCCCAGACAACATCATTTTTTTGCTGATCAAAGCCCGCTTTTCCGACAGGCTCTTTCATGATTTCAAGATTGAACCCCTCGATGTATTTGAACAGGAAAAAGTCGGTCTGACTGATGAAGCCACCTGCACGGTCCTCCATCGGAATGTTCTTGGTGTCTACCCGAATGGTCTTGCTTACGTAGTCTGCGCGGCTGCAGCTGATGTCGTATACATATCCTAAGGGAAGATCAAACGAAAACCTGCCGCTTCCGCCGCAATCATAGACATCGAATTCGGCGCCGTTCTGAAGCACACGCACCTGAGCCATATCCAGCTTTTTCAGCGTAGACTGGTCTTTCACCTGCCCTTCAATCGTATAGACATCTTCCTGAGCCTGGATGGCCAGAAAAGATATCGTGAAGAACATGAGCAGCGCAGCTTTCAATGTGGCTATTTTCGTCATCCGGTTGGTTTCGTTTTTCGGTTTTACCCAAAGGGACACACCTCGTCCAATATTGAACGTAAAAGTATGAGATTTAGTTATTGGGAAGAACGCACTTTTCTGAGAGATATTGACTTACTGGTTGTGGGCGGTGGCATTGTAGGTCTCAGTACAGCTATCTACGCCCGGCGTTCAAACCCTTCTGCCAGGGTCGTCCTCATTGAAATGGATGCCTTTTCTGCAGGTGCCAGCTCCCGCAATGCCGGATTTGCCTGCTTTGGCTCGCCTTCGGAAATACTGGACGACCTGACAGTATCGGACGAGGAAACAGTGTTTTCAACGGTTGAGAGGCGGTTTTTGGGCCTGGCCAACCTGAGAGAATTGGTAGGCGACCATAATCTGAACTACGAACCCGTCGGAGGGTATGAAGTCTTCTCCCATGCTGAGGCGGATCTCTTAAATGCTTGTACTGAAAAACTCGATTGGCTCAATCAGCGATTGGCCGGGCTTACCGGGGGGATAACATACCGAAAGGCTGATGTTGAATCCATGGGAATTCGCGGCATCGCAGGCGCCTTTTTCAATCCATTTGAAGGTCTGATCGATACGGGCAGACTACTCTTGAATCTCTTGCAAATAGCCAGAAATGAAGGTGTGATGGTTCTGAACGGATTGAAGATTGATGCCATTTCTTCGCTGTCTGACGGGGCCGCAGCCATCATCGGAGGCGATGAAATTCGCGTGAAAAGAGCGGTTTTGTGTACCAATGGACTTGCAACCAGACTCATCCCCGAGTTGGATGTGAACCCGGCCCGAAATCAGGTCATCGTAACATCCCCGATTGAAGGGCTTGATCTGAAGGGCGGATTCCATATGAACCGGGGATATGTTTACTTCAGAAATGTTGGTGATCAGGTTCTCATCGGAGGTTTCCGCAATACCGCACCTGAAAGAGAGGCTACAGCAGAGTTGGGGCTCACAGACGATATTCAGGCCCTGCTCGAAGAAACGCTTCGCGAGATTGTGATTCCGGGTAAAAACTTCACTGTCGAGCGACGTTGGAGCGGCATCATGGGCTTGGGTAAGACCAAAAAGCCCATTATTGATGAAGTCAGGCCAAACATCTTCGCTGCAGTTCGAATGGGAGGTATGGGTGTAGCCATCGGTTCGTTGGTGGGCAGGGAAGTCGCCCGTCTCGCCATGGAAGGCAAGTGAAAAGGCCTAATGCCTTTGCGAAATTTTTAGCGAAATGGCTTCTGCCACGCGCTCTCCGTCCATAGCCGCCGACACTATTCCGCCGGCATAACCAGCGCCTTCTCCGCAAGGATAGAGTCCGGAAGCATCAGGATGCTCGCAGGTTATTTCATCTCTTGGAATTCGCACGGGACTTGATGTGCGTGACTCCGGAGCCACCAGCAGTGCATCAGGATGAAGGTATCCCGGCACCTTTTTTCCAAATTCCCGCAATGCCTTTTTAAGTCGCGATACAATAAATCCAGGCAGTATCTGGTCAAGCCGGCATGCCAGAACTCCCGGAACATAGGAGCAGGAGGGAAGGTCTGTGCTGGGCCTGCCATTCACGAAGTCAATGGCACGCTGTGCCGGTACTACCTGGCTGCGTCCACCGGCAACCCAGCAATCATGTTCAACCTTGCGCTGGAACTTCAGACCGGCAAGCGGTCCGTATGATTTGAATTCGTCCAGATCTTCCGCGAAGACAGGAACCACCATACCTGAATTAGCCCATGGGTTGTTGCGTTTCGACGGCGACCAGCCATTGGTCACGACCTGTTCCGGCTCTGTGGCACAAGGCGCAATAATTCCACCCGGGCACATGCAGAAAGAGTACACACCTCTGCCATCGACCTGACAAACCAGATTGTACGACGCAGGAGGAAGATAATCAGGCCTGTCAGCCAAATGGTAACGGGCCTCATCGATGATGCGCTGAGGGTGTTCTATCCTCACACCAAGGGCAAAGGATTTGAATTCGATGGCAAGTCCCTCCTGATGCAACAACTCAAATATGTCGGTGGCAGAATGGCCTGTGGCAAGTATCAAATGTTCGCAGGGGATATGCATCGAGTTATTTACACTGACCTGCACCAGCTTTCCATCTGAAACTTTCAGACCGGTCAGACGTGAATTGAAATGAACTTCACCGCCAGCCTCAATGATACCTTCTCTCATGGCGGCAATGATTCCCGGCAATTTGTTTGTGCCTATATGGGGATGAGCATCAGAGAGGATTTCCTCCCCGGCACCAAACTGAACAAATGTTCTCAGGATGCGACCGATATCGCCTCTCTTGTTTGATCTGGTGTACAACTTTCCATCGCTGTATGTTCCTGCACCACCTTCACCAAAACAATAGTTGGATTCCGGGTTTAGCTCGTGATTTTTATTGAGTGCTGCGAGATCCCTGCGCCTTGCCCGCACGTCTTTACCCCGTTCGATCATGATGGGCCGGATGCCCAATTCAATCAATCGCAGCGCAGCGAACAATCCCGCCGGTCCTGTGCCAGCGATCACAGCTACAGGGCAATCATCACTGAGCTTTTCAAAGCTGCGCACCGGTAATACCGGAAATGGCTCGGTCGAAGGATCAAACAGTGTAACACGAAGACTGAATTTGACAGACCTCCCGCGCGCATCGATCGACTTGCGGTCAATGTGAAAATCAAAGTCACCTTTGCCCCTCCAATGGGATGCCAGATGCCCTTTCAGTTTTTTCTGGTCAAGAAAAATTTCCGGGCTCACCTGTATATCCGTTGTAATCAAGGTCGAATATTTGTTGTGCAAAGATGATGAGGTTGTCCCCCTTGAACAACCGCAGTCGGTTACTCAAATTTATTTCGCCGATGGTTTGAAATAAACAGGCATCCCGGAACCCTCACCGTAACCATGAAAAGCGGACATCAGATCAGATAGCAGGATGTGGGGTTCAAGTATGGCCTTACCGAAATAATCACTGGCTTTGGTATCACAGATATAGATCCGACCCGTCTTCCATGCCTTGCTTTCGCGAATCTCCGGGTAAGCGCCTGCAAGCGATTCAGCTGTCGATGTCGATCCGTCAGGCATGATGGCGAGCAGTATTTCTGCCTTTTGCATGAGGAGATAGAGCTCTTCTTTATCCGGATTAATATTTCCGGAGCTATGACGATCCCGCAGCAAGTATTTACCACCTGCATCAAAGGTGAGCTGGGCGAGAAAGCTATTTCCCGGAGGCAAAGACCATTGGTCGTGATAAACACTGAACGCCAATACCTCCTTGCGTGAAGAGTCAGCCAAATGGTTCCGGACATACTCTGCCTGAGACAGGTAAAGACGTTCTGCTTCCTGAAAGATGCTGTCGGCCTCAGACATTCTTCCCATGATGGCACCGAAGAACCGTATCCATTCCATTCTTGCCAGAGGATGCGATTCCAGATATTCCGCAACCGGAATGCTGGTAACACCCGGAGCTTTTTTGATGATGCCTGCATCAGGTGCAAACGGATAGGAAAAGTAGAGCTTGCTCCCGCTGGTCATGAGTTTCTCCGGATCGACAGAATCTGATGAGGACAAATCTGTCATTTCACCTGACATCAGTTTCTGTCTTGCGGTCGCATTATGCGTGTACTCCGCTGCCCCGGTCGCCTTCACAAAATCAATTAAACCCAACTGCTCCAGAAAATCGAGATGCGTCGTGCTCAACGTCGCACATGGCCATGCTTCATCAGGCTTTTTCAAAAGCTCCATCTGAAGCGTGGTATCACCCGAGGCAGTCCGAAAGTTGACCTGAACGGTCGTGTGGTCGTCACAAAGCCAGACCTGAAATCCTCTGGCATACTTGCCGGTTATCAGGGTTCCCTGACAAGGCTGAATGGAATCACCGGATGCCGGCGCACAGGAACTGAAAGCCAGTATGAGAAGGGAGAAAATGAGCCACGACTTCATGGGGCCAAAGTAACAATTCGTCATGGCAGAATTCCTGAAAAACCAGAGCAGATGACGATTCAATGCACTGCCGGAAACCGAACATGATGGTCTGTGCGGTGTTTTTGATATAAAGCTGACCGTATTTCAGATTTGGTAACGATTTTCGCAGAGCCAAAATATCGGGCAGGCATACCACACACTTATGAAACAAGACCTGGAGTTTAACAGGAATGAAGATGTCATGATGCGTCTTGTCGGTACCCTCCGACGCAAACTGGATAAAGTTGCAGAAGGCGGTGGTGCAGCACGGCAGGAAAAGGAACGCAGTAAGGGCAAGATGACAGCCCGTGAACGCATTGATTTTCTTCTCGACAAGAATTCCAATCACATAGAAATCGGTGCACTCGCTGCCGAAGATATGTACAAGGAACACGGCGGCTGTCCTGCAGCCGGTGTTGTTGTTGTTATGGGCTACATACACAAACGACTTTGCATTGTGGTGGCCAATGATGCTACTGTTAAGGCGGGAGCATGGTTTCCCATGACGGGAAAGAAAAACCTCAGGGCACAGGAAATTGCCATGGAGAACCGAATCCCTATCATTTATCTGGTTGACAGCGCAGGGGTGTATTTGCCCATGCAGGATGAGATTTTCCCCGATAAGGAACACTTCGGACGGATTTTCAGAAATAACGCCCGCATGAGTGCCATGGGAGTCCCTCAGATTGCTGCGGTAATGGGCTCTTGTGTCGCCGGTGGCGCATATCTGCCCATCATGAGCGATGAAGCCATCATAGTGGATAAGACGGGCTCAATCTTTCTTGCAGGGCCATACCTGGTAAAGGCTGCCATCGGAGAAGATATTGATGCGGAGACACTCGGAGGCGCTACTACGCATTGCGAGATCAGTGGCGTAACTGACTACAAAGCTGCAGATGATAAAGATGCATTGACTACCATCCGCAAACTGATTTCACAGCTCGGCGATCATGGACACTATGCAGGATTTGACCGCATTGCCCCTGCAGCACCCAAACTGGATGAAAAGGAATTGATGGGTATTCTTCCCGAGGAGAGGAGTAAACCCTATGATATGTACGAGTTGATTCGTCGACTGGCAGATAACAGTGAATTCACGGAGTATAAGGCCGAGTTCGGCAAGACTATCATTTGCTGTTATGCCCGCATTGATGGCTGGAGTGTCGGTATTGTTGCCAATCAGCGATCCATTTCCAAAAGCAGGAAGGAGGGTGTTCAGATAGGCGGAGTGATATACAGCGATAGTGCGGATAAAGCTGCCCGCTTTATCATGAACTGCAATCAGAAGAATATCCCCCTTGTCTTTCTTCAGGATGTTACCGGGTTCATGGTAGGCTCAAAATCAGAGCATGGCGGCATCATTAAGGACGGCGCGAAGCTTGTCAATGCACAAGCGAATTCTGTTGTTCCGAAGTTCACCATAATCGTTGGCAACAGCTACGGAGCAGGTAATTACGCCATGTGTGGCAAGGCCTACGATCCAAGATTGATTGTTGGGTGGCCCACAGCACAGGTTGCCGTAATGGGTGGTGCACAGGCGGCCAAGGTTCTTCTCCAGATTGAAGTCTCTGCTCTTAAAGCAAAGGGCGAGGAGATCACACCCGAGAGGGAAGCTGAATTGTACAACAAAATCAAGGACCGTTACGATGCGCAGGCCACGCCGTATTATGCTGCATCGCGGTTGTGGCTCGATGCCATTATCGAACCTCTTGAAACCAGAAAATGGATCAGCCTGGGTATTGAAGCGGCGAATCACGCTCCTGCCGAGAAACCATTCAACACCGGAGTACTTCAGACCTGATGCAATTGAACTTCCTGGATAAAGTCCGACAATACTATGCTGCACACCCGCTGCGGACAATAGTGCTGGTAGCCCTGGCCTTCAGACTGCTCGCAGTCTTCTTTGCCAAAGGGTACATGATGCACGACGATCACTTCCTTACCGTTGAACCATCTGCCAGCTGGGCTGCAGGAAAAAACTTCAATGACTGGCTGCCCGGCATAGGGAATCAGAGAGAGCATCCGGAGCCTATTTCATTCTTCTATCTCGGATTTTTGTATGTCTTTTTTCGTGTGATGCACTGGATCGGGATTGAGAATCCGGATACACAGATGTACCTCATGAGAGCTGTACATGCTTTGTACTCTTTGCTCACCATCTATTTTGCATGGAAGATTTCACTGCGAATCGACTCGCTGAAAACCGCGAAGAGTGTAGCGTGGTTGTTGGCCATTATCGCCATCATGCCCAACTTCGCAGTCAGAAATCTGGTAGAGTTCGTTTGTCAGCCACCGCTGCTGGCTGCATTCTGGCTGCTGATTTCAAGTCATGTCTTTGACAGAGATACCACTGCCGTAAACTGGAAGAAATTGCTTTTGGGTTCGCTGATCATGGGACTGGCCGTCGGATTCAGATATCAGCTCGTTCTTGTCTCATTCGGTGTAGGCTTGGTCCTGCTGTGGTATCGTCATATTAAACAAGCGATCGCATTTGGTTTGGTCGCTTTCCTCGGCTTTTTTCTAACGCAGATTGACGATATCATCTTATGGGGTGGTCAGCCATTTCAGCACTTGTTCGGGTATTTCGAGTACAACAAAACTCATGCTTTAAATTATCCGGGATCACCATGGGCATACCTGAGTTTTATCGGAATCTTCATTCTGCCTCCGGTGAGCCTGATGCTGCTGTCGGGCTTCGTCAGATCATGGCGCAAGCTGCTGTTCATAGTGCTGCCCGCATCTGTTTTCATCCTCTTTCATTTGTTTTATCCGAATAAACAGGAGCGCTTTCTGCTGCCGGTTCTGCCGTTGTTCGTTATAGCCGGTGTGGCCGGATGGTACCGTATTCAGCAGGAATCTGTATTCTGGATGAACCGGGCAAGACTGGTGAAAACCATGGTTGGCATCTTCCTCTTCGTGAACCTGAGTGCCATGATGGTACTTTGCTTTACGTATTCAAAAAGCAGTCGGGTAGAGGCTATGCTTTATCTGTACAATCGCGGAGACTGCGACAATTTTATACGAGAATATTCTCACGCAGACGGAGCTGCCATGCCACCGCAATTCTATGCTGCGAACTGGTCTTCTTACTATGAGTTCGGTGCCAGAGTTGATCCGGAAGGTATCGTTCGGCATATGGACAAGATAGAGGAGGAGAACAGAGGTTCAGTGCATGAACGCCCTTTGCCTGATTATCTTTTGTTCTACGATGATACCCGTCTTGAAGATCGTCTGAACGGGATGAAAAAATATTTCCAGCTGGAGTATTGTACAACCATCGAGCCAGGCTGGTTTGATCGTCTGCTGCACAATCTGAACGACAAGAATACCCTTGAACGAGTGCACATTTATAAGATCCACCACACGCCCAAAACTTTCCTTCCATGACATATTTCAGCGCCGATTTTCTGAAATTTTTTCGTGAACTGGCGGCGAATAACAACCGCGATTGGTTTCAGGACAATAAGAAGAGATACGAGGAAAGTGTAAAAAAACCTTTTCATGCGTTCGTGGGCGAGGCCATTGCACAGATTCATAAAAAGGACAAGACCTTTCTGCTGCAACCTTCAGATGCTATTTTCAGAATCAATCGCGACATCCGCTTTTCAAAAGATAAGAGCCCTTACAAGCTCAACACTTCAGCCATTATTTCAAGGGAAGGAAGAAAGGACCACAGTTATCCGGGGTTATACATTGAGCTCGGACCCGAAAAGCTCGCCATGGCAGGTGGTTCGTATGAGCCGGACAAGGATCTCGTTTACAACATTCGCGAGGCTATAGCCGCTGATCCCAGGGCTTTCAGAAGGATTATCTCCAAGGCAGCTTTCACAAAATATTGCGGCGAGATCAGGGGAGAAGTCAATAAGGTGATTCCGGCAGAATTTCGGGAAGCGGCAGAAAAAGAGCCATTGATCAGGAACAAGCAATTCTACTTCTGGAAAGAGCACCCTGCCAAGGTCATTACATCAGATGACCTTATGCCATTGTTTCTCGAGACGTGGAATGCGTCCAAAGAGTATAACGGCTTCCTGCTGCGTTGCGCAGAATAATCAGGGGTTCACATTGAGGTCGATCAGACCTTCCGGAGCATCTATC
>JBEAZL010000317.1:0-2669 GCA_041170085.1 Bacteroidota bacterium | reverse complement strand
ATCCCGAGCTGGATACGGAAGAGATTATGATTCCTTCCATGCTTCTGCAGCCATTCGTCGAAAATGCCCTCTGGCACGGACTGATGCACAAAGAGGGTGAGAGAAATCTCGCCATCCGCTTTTATCCTCTCAACGATGAAATATTCATAGCCGAAGTGGATGATAACGGAATCGGTCGTGAAAAGGCCGCAGCTATCCGAAAGGCGAAAGCCATTCCGGGAGCACACCAATCAAAGGGCATTGCCATTTCAACGGAGCGACTGAGACTCATACACATGGAGCAGGATCAGCATGCTACTGTCGAGATCATAGACAAGAAAGGCCCTGACGGGGAATCACTCGGCACCAGGGTAGTATTTGAACTCTCATTATATCTGAACTGATGAAGGTAATCAAGGTATTAATCGTAGATGACGAGGTAAAGGCCCGCAATGTTTTGAGACACCTCATCGAAGCCCATCTGCCTAATGTTGGTGAGGTCCGTCAGGCGGGTTCAGTTGACGAAGCCCTTGAGGTTCTTGACCATTACAGTCCAGATATAGTCTTTCTGGATGTTGAGATGCCATACCGCAACGGATTTGATTTTCTGCGGTCAGTTAGGGACCCTCAGTTCGATGTCATTTTTACTACCGCATTCAATCAATATGCTGTTCAGGCCATCCGGTTCAGCGCCCTTGATTATCTGCTCAAGCCAGTTGATCCTGAGGAATTAATACAGGCCGTTGACAGACATGTGCAGCAGTCGGCAGGTGAGCCCCACTCCAGGGAGCTATATAGAAACCTGGTGGAGAATGTTGGCAAAGAAGATATTGCGAGATTTCGGATTGCCGTGCCAAGCACAGAAGGTGTTCAGTTTTTTATGGTTGCAGATATTCTTCGGCTCGAGGCTGAAGGAAGCTATACGCGCATTGTGCTGACCAACAGAAAACCTTTTGTGGCTTCAAGAACTCTAAAACATTTCGAAGAGATGCTGGCGGATTTTCCGTTTATCAGAACCCATAAGTCTCACCTGGTCAATCAGGCTCATATTACAGGCATGACAGCCGGTCGGGACCATGTAATTCTGTCTGATGACAGCCGCATAGAGATATCCCGACGCAAGAAGGACGAAGTAATGAAATTACTGGGGCTGCGTTCATAGCCGAAACCCTTGTCACATCCAGTTCATCAGCTCTGCAAAGAGGTAGATTAAAAGGGCGACCAAAAGGTATAGCCAGATTCCTTCTGACAATTTGGATATTCTGAGGCGATTCATCTGCCGGATTATTGGGCCAAGATGAACAGCTGTCCATATGAAGATAAAATCCGTTTGGTATACAGGATGGCTCGTTTTGTAATCGGCTGATTTTACCCCTTAAAATCCCGATTAAAAGAAATTTGATTTTCAGTCCCCTGACGTTTTTATGACGAGAACATTGGAGTTCGATCTTTGTTTCGCATCTTGTAACCCCTAGACCCCAACCCCATGTTCAAATACCTTAAACAGGATATACCTGCCAGTTTCGTTGTATTCTTCGTTGCACTCCCTCTCTGTCTCGGAATTGCCGTTGCCAGTGGTGCTTCGCCATTCAGCGGACTCATTGCCGGCATTGTAGGAGGTATCGTAGCCGGAAGTATCAGCAACTCCCCTCTCGGTGTTTCGGGACCAGCCGCCGGATTAACGGTTCTGGTGCTAACCGGAATCCAGACCTTGGGCGATTTTCAGGCCTTTCTGCTGGCTGTTGTTCTGGCCGGTGTGTTTCAGGTTATTCTGGCCATTGTCAGGGCCGGTGTAATTGGTTACTTCTTCCCATCGTCTGTAATCAAAGGCATGCTTGCTGCCATTGGAATCATCATCATCCTGAAGCAAATCCCTCATGCTCTGGGTGACGATAAAGACCCTGAAGGTGACATGAACATGCAACAACCCGACGGTGAAAACACCTTTACTGAAATCATCAGTGCCATTCAGGATCCGTCCGCGGGTGTCATCATTGTTAGTGTGATCTCTCTTATCATCATAATTTCATGGGATAAGATGCTGGTGAAGAAGGTGGCTGCACTCAAGATGGTTCCCAGCGCCCTCATCGCTGTAATCTTCGGTGTTTTGTATGAAGTATTTACCCCTGCCGATAGCAGTTTGGCCATAGCAGCTGAACACCTTGTTCAGGTTCCAGTGGCAGGTTCTGTTTCGGAGTGGTTTGGATTTTTTCAGTTTCCTTCTCTCACTTACCTGAATGATCCCCGGGTATATCAGCTTGCCTTCACCCTGGGTCTTGTTGCCAGCCTCGAGACTTTGTTGTCGGTTGAAGCCATCGATAAACTCGATCCGAAGAAAAGAGTCACTCATAAGAACCGGGAGCTTCTTGCCCAAGGAGCAGGAAATATTGTTTCGGGACTTATCGGTGGTATCCCCGTGACTCAGGTAATCGTGCGAAGCAGTGCCAATGTTCAGTCGGGTGGTCAAACCAAATTGTCAACGATACTTCATGGTACTTTACTGCTTCTCTGTGTCATTGCCATACCCACCTTCCTGAACATGATTCCCATTGCCGTTTTGGCTTGTGTACTCCTGCTGGTAGGTTATAAACTCACGAAGCCATCGCTTTTCATCGATATGTACCGGGCAGGATGGAGTCAGTTTGTTCCATTTGTAATAACAGTTGCAGGTGTTGTATTTACCGATCTGC
>JBEAZL010000316.1:0-2854 GCA_041170085.1 Bacteroidota bacterium | reverse complement strand
CGGATATTCAGGTATTGCACGATTTGTCATTCCATGTTCGCGCAGGAGAGCAAGTGGCATTGGTCGGCACTTCGGGGTCGGGAAAAAGTACCATTGCTTCATTGCTTCAGCGGTTCTACCTGCCTCAGGAGGGCGATGTGCTGTTTGATGGAAAGCCTGCGTCCGACTTCAGACTTACCGAGTTGAGAAATCATATTGCCTTTGTGCCTCAGGAAGTGATTCTGTTCGGAGGCAGTATTCGAGAGAATATCGCTTACGGAAGACCCGGGGCCAGCGAAGAAGACATCCGCGACGCTGCCAGAAAGGCCAACGCCCTTGACTTTATTGAGTCGTTCCCTCAAGGTTTCGAAACCCTTGTAGGCGAACGCGGAATCCAGCTCAGTGGTGGTCAGCGCCAGCGAATAGCTATTGCCAGAGCAGTGCTCAGGAACCCGACGATCCTCATCCTGGATGAAGCCACCAGCTCGCTCGACTCGGAGAGCGAAAGACAGGTGCAGGATGCTCTGGATATGCTCATGAAAGGCCGGACATCCATCGTGATCGCACACAGACTCAGCACCATCCGGAATGCAGATAAAATTCTTGTACTCGAATCCGGAAGACTGAAGGAAGAGGGTACTCATAATGACCTCATGGCCCGCAGCGGACTGTATAAGCGACTCAATGAACTGCAGTTCGAGAAGGAGCACGAGACCGGCAAACCACAACAGGAAAATTTCACGTAGGTTTGACATATGAAGAAAAGGGCCCTGATTACGGGAATTACAGGCCAGGACGGCGCGTATCTCGCCGAGTTGCTTTTGGCGAAAGGATATGAAGTTCACGGTGTGAAGCGCCGCAGCTCTTTGTTCAATACCCAGCGCATCGACCACCTCTACAAGGATCAGCACGAGAAGGATGTGAAGATGTTTCTGCATTATGGCGACATGACGGATGCCACCAATCTCATTCGTCTGGTGCAGGAGACAGAGCCTGACGAGATATACAATCTCGCCGCCCAGAGCCACGTTCACGTATCCTTTGAAACCCCGGAATACACGGCCAATGCTGATGCACTTGGTGCGCTGCGTTTGCTCGAGGCCATCAGAATCCTGAGGCTTGAAGAGAAGACGAAATTTTATCAGGCCTCCACTTCAGAATTATATGGTTTGGTGCAGGAGGTTCCACAGAACGAGAACACACCATTCTACCCCAGAAGCCCATACGGCGTTGCCAAGTTGTACGCTTACTGGATCACAAAGAACTATCGCGAGGCATATGGAATCTATGCCTGTAACGGAATATTGTTCAATCACGAAAGCCCTTTGAGGGGTGAAACCTTCGTGTCGAGAAAAATCACCCGCGCCGCAGCCAAAATCTCGCTGGGATTTCAGGAGAAGCTTTATCTCGGAAACCTGGATGCCAGCCGCGACTGGGGTCATGCCCGTGATTATGTGGAAGGCATGTGGATGATGATGCAGCAAGATCAGGCCGATGATTTCGTGCTTGCCACAGGTCAGACTCAGACTGTGCGGAGATTCTGTGAACTCGCATTTCACCATGTGAACATTGCGCTCAGGTGGGAAGGAGAAGGTATCAACGAGAAGGGCATTGACACGGGTTCCGGAAGGGTTGTCGTTGAAGTTGACCCCCGCTACTTCCGTCCGACAGAGGTTGATCTGCTCATCGGCGATCCTTCGAAGGCGCATGAGAAGCTGGGCTGGAAGCATCAGTCAACCTTCGAGCAACTCGTAGAGGAAATGGTCAACGCAGATATCAAATTATTCTCGCGCGACAAGACCTTACTCGAGGGTGGTCATGATGTGACCAACATCTACGAATAGACACCATTGCCGTCGGTGAAGAAGAATCGTTCATCATGGCTTTATTCGCTGCTGAAGCATCCTGTCAGGTTGCTCATTCATCTGTTCTATCGCCGCGTTATTGTTGTCGGAGCTGAAAAGATTCCCGCCACAGGCCCGGTCATCCTGATTGCCAACCATCAGAATGCGCTGATGGATCCGTTGGTTTGTTCAGTGCTTCTACGGAGAGAAATCAACTGGCTCACGCGTGCAGATGTGTTTCGCAATCCCGCAGCCAACAAGATATTGCGGTTGCTGAACATGCTACCCGTTTATCGTGAAAGAGACAATACTGATCTCATTGGAAAGAATGAGCAGACTTTTCGCGACTGCGAAACCAGACTCTTTGAAGGTCGCGTCATTGGCCTGTTTCCCGAAGGTTCACATCATGGTGAGAAATACCTCAGGCCATTCAGGAAGGGGTTGGCGAGAATCGTTCAGCGTTCATACCAGAAGGGAATAAGAAACATCAGCATCGTTCCGGTGGGCATCGATTATTCGAATTACCAGCGATGGAAGTCAGATCTGGTCCTTGTAATCGGCGACCCCATTGATGCAGATGCATGTATACAGGCTTGTGAGGATTCTTCCGGTGCATCTTGTCTGAAGCACATTTCCCGCCAAAGTGAGATGGCACTGATCAAATGCATGATTCACCTGCCGGACCGTGAATTGTACAATGCTCTTCTCCCTTTATCAGGCCATGTTGCTGATGAACTTGGAATTAACGGAGATTCCGCATGGAAACATTTCGAATCCTTACGGAAGTTGTCATCCTATTCTGTCGGCATACACAGAGAGCGCCATGAGTGGCTCGGTATTTCCTCGGACTTTACACAATTGCCTGTGATATCAGGCAAGGCGTTCCGGATTCGCATTCTAATTATCGGTCTGATTGTATTGCCATTTCACATATTGGCCTTTCCTTTCCGTGCCATCGTAAAGTGGCTTGCTGCGAGATTCACCAGTGATCCGCAGTTTGTGAGCACTTTCCGGTTTTCACTTTCGGCTGT
>JBEAZL010000315.1:0-3678 GCA_041170085.1 Bacteroidota bacterium | reverse complement strand
AGTTGCTTGACCTGCTGACGTGTATTGCCATAGACTATGCACGAGTCGGAATTCTTTTGCAGCATGCGGATAATCCTGTTGTCCTTGTCTTCAGAATATTCCACATGGTATGCGAGATTTTCGCGGAAGAAGGAAGCGCTGATCAGGTTTCGCTGTCTGAACTCGAGGCGATTCATGATGTCTTCCACTACATGAGGAGTGGCTGAAGCCGTCAGGGCAATGACCGGAACATCCGGCTTGTCTTTTCTTATTTCTGCTATTTCGAGATACGGAGGCCTGAAGTCGTATCCCCACTGCGAGATACAATGAGCCTCGTCAACAGCGATAAGACATACATTCATCTTGCGAAACCTTACCTGAAACAGTTCAGTCTTGAGTCGCTCAGGTGAAACGTATAAGAATTTGGTGTCAGCTCCGTAGATACAGTTATCGAGAATTCTGTCCACTTCGCGGGCGGGCATTCCGCTCGTGACGCAATAGGCCATGATATTCCTCTTGCGCAGGTTTTCGACCTGATCATTCATCAGGGCGACCAGAGGTGAGATAACCAAACATATCCCCTGCATACACATGGCAGGTACCTGAAAGCAGATGCTCTTTCCACCCCCGGTGGGCAGCAGGGCTAATACATCCTCGCCACGCAGAGCCGTCTGGATAATATCTTCCTGCCGGGGTCTGAAAGCTCCGTAGCCCCAGTATTCAGAAAGTATTTCGTGAGGTGTTTTCAACCCGGTATGCCAGTTAGTGTGCTACAAAGTACATTCGCAAAAGAATATAAAGGCTATGAGGTCAAAAATTATTGCAGGTAACTGGAAAATGAACAATACCCTCGAAGAAGGGATGAATCTCGCGGCGGCCATCAACGAAAGCCGTGAAGAGTATTCACCCGACGTGGATATCATTCTCGCCCCGCCATCTTTATACCTGGCGAACCTGCTCATGATGCACGATCCGTGCTTCAGTGTGGCTGCGCAGAATTGCAGCCAGCATGATTACGGCGCATTCACGGGAGAGATCTCAGCCGCGATGCTTCATAGCATGTCGGTACCGTATTGCATTATTGGACACTCAGAGCGCCGCACCTACTTTCACGAAACCGATGAGCTGCTCCGGCTGAAGCTAGAGGCTTGTCAGCGCAATCAGGTGAAACCCATCTTTTGCATCGGAGAAAGCCTGGAAGACCGCAAAGCGGGAAATTATCTTGAAGTAGTACATGCCCAGATCAGTGCAGCGCTGATTACCGGCGACAAGCACATCATCGATGGATGTGTTCTGGCCTATGAACCCGTATGGGCAATTGGAACGGGACTTAATGCCAATGCCGAGCAGATCGAGGAGATGCATTCTTTTATCAGGCTGCTGATAGAAGAAAACTTTGGCACCTCGGTGGCCTCAGGTATAAGGATATTGTACGGAGGAAGCATGAAGCCTTCGAATGCCGCAGAGATACTGGCCTGTCCGAATGTGGATGGCGGACTTATCGGTGGCGCTTCGCTGCACAGCCGCGATTTTATCAGCCTGATCAAAACAGCCGGAGCGTGAACTACAGAGAATTTTCCTTCGTCCTTCCTCAACCCGAAGAACAACGGGATATTTTTCTCGCCTATGTGAGCGAGTTTGCGTTCGATAGTTTTTCTGAGACAGAAGAAGGATTTAACGCATACACAACTGAAGCCTCAGTTACCGCCGAGATGATTCAAGCGGCTCTTGCCGAAAATCTGGAAGGCATGGACTATGAGCTCAGCATCCGCGAAGTCGAGCAAAAGAACTGGAACGAGGAGTGGGAAAAGAATTTTGAACCCATTGTGGTAGATGATCAGGTGCTCATCCGGGCTCCGTTTCATCAGGATTCCGGCTCTTTCTCACACGAGATAGTGATTGAGCCAAAGATGTCCTTCGGAACCGGTCATCACAGCACCACGTATCTCATGGTGCGGGCCATGCTGGGAATTGAGCATACCGGAAAGAACGTTCTGGATATGGGCTGTGGTACCGCTGTGCTGGCTATCCTGGCTGAACTGCTTGGCGCAGCTTCTGTGGAGGCCATTGATATCGACGACTGGGCCTATGAGAATTCTGTCGAGAATGTCGGACGCAATTCATGCGAGAAAATCAGATGCTACCTCGGAGATGCATCGCTGCTGAAAGATCAGCGATACGATATCATTCTGGCCAACATCAACCGCAATATTCTGATTCGCGATAAAGCTGCCTACGACAACGTGCTGGCATCAGGAGGTTACCTGCTGCTCAGTGGTTTCTATGCAACCGATGTTTCCATTCTTCTGGATGCATTCAGCGATTACATCTGTTTACACGAATACAGCAAGGGCGGCTGGGCCTGTCTGGTTTTGCAGAAACATTAAGCCGGATTGTACATAAAAAAAGCCCCCTTTCGGAGGCTCTTTCAATATCTGAAGTTCTTTTTATCAGTTCTGAACCATCATCCTTTTGGTGATTTTCTTATCACCAGTCTGGATGCTGTACAGGTAGATTCCTGACTCATATCCGCTCACATCGAGCTTCATGGAGTTGGTGCCTTTTTTCGCCTGAATTTTCTTTTCTGAGATCTTGCGACCAACCAGGTTGGTAACCACCAGATCAACGACACCGTTGTTTGGCATGTCAAAGCTGATCTCAGTGAAAGACGATGCAGGATTCGGAGTGTTCTGCTTTACATCGAAAGCCACAGCAACCGGCTCAGCAACGCTGACAGCGCCAATGTTGAAAGTGTAGTTTTCGAATGAATAAGGAATCGAAGTCGATACACCGAAAGCAGTGATATACACCGTTACATCAATTCGGGTAGGGTAAGAACCCTCTACAGTCGGAACGCCGCTGATATCTCCGCAGTACTGACCAGATGGAAAGAACATGCAGGGGTCATCTGATTCTCCGTTGTTGTTGCATGTAACCGAAAGCCCGAGTCCGTTGATATCCTCATAGGTGTCTTCACCGGTGAGATAAAATATGGCCTCGAGGCGGAGTGAGTCGATCAATACGCTTTCAGGGTAAGTTTCATCAATGTCGGCCGCACTGGTTGGAACTTTCACATATACTACATCCGAATAATCCACGCCTACAAAGGCAGGGGCGAAATCTTCGCCGACATTCGGGTCAGGAGACACACCGAAAGGCGCATCCATGAAATCATGAGCCGAGGGATCGCATTGTGCTGCGAGGCCTAAGGTCAGAGTGAAAGCAAAAACAGAAAGTACAATTCTCTTCATAAAGTTGTCAGTTATTGGATATCCCTCTCTACTTCTTCCATGTACACCAGATCAACGGCTTCGTTTTGGGTCGGCGTGATGCGGAGCACAGTTTCAAGCTGCGAGATGGTAATAATCTTTTTTACAGTGTCCTGCAGCCCGCATAATACAAAGCTGCCATTGGAATCCCTACACAGGCGGTTGGCTACCAGAATGGCGCTCAAACCAGACGAATCGATATAGCGGGTTTCAGAAAGGTCGATAATGAGGTTCTTTCCACCGGTTTTATTGATCATCACAATCTCAGACTTCAGCTCAGGAGCGTGGATGGCATCGAGCTTCTCCACCTTTGATTTTATCACCGTCACTTTGTCTTTAGGCTCAATTTCAAATTTCATAATCAGGGTGTTTAGTCAAAAGTACGTAGTTTCCCCAGTGGCGAAGATACGGAAATTTTCCGGCTATTAGC
>JBEAZL010000314.1:0-9230 GCA_041170085.1 Bacteroidota bacterium | reverse complement strand
ACCATCTTGTAATTTTCATTCCGGCCGGGCCTGATTCTGTTCCTGATGTTAGCAGGAAGGTCTTTATATAATTCAGGGTTTACCGGAACATCCTCAGAGGCTGAAATGATGATTGCATTCTTTAGTTCGGGAGTGAACTTGTCGTATGATTCAACTTTAAAGTTGCTCCCCGTTCCTTGGTTCAGCCATTCGGCAAACCTGAGGGCATCCGGCATTGCAGCCGCGGAGGCGATAATTCTGGTTTTGGCAGAAAGGTTGAATGAGTCCGTGCTGAAAAATGCTTCGGCAGGGTAGGGGATCAGCGAGGGCTCATTCTGCGCTGAAATCTGGCCGGACCAAAAGATCAGGCATAATAACCCCGTTAAAATTCTCATGATGTATGATTAAGCGAACAACTTACTCTTCAAGGACACCAAACTCTTTGATAGTCAAAGTCATATCAACTCCGGTGATGTCTCCCTGCTGTACCTGCAAATCCATCAGGTGTTTGTAAATCAGGCCTACACCCCTGGCATAAATCTCAGAAGCGATTTCCTGATCAATGAGGTTGATGTTGTTCCTCTGCTGAATTTCCGCAGTCTTCTCGAATGTCATTCCGTTGAAAACCCTGGGAGTATCCTTCGAAACATACTTGTAAGACCACTCCGGCATTGTGTTGTATGCATTGCCATTCCAGGTCTTTCCGACTTCCACAGGGAATGACATCCGGATGTAACGGGTATTGTCCTCGACCCTTTGGGCGGAGGAATTATTTCTCTTTTGAACCCATACATTTCCCATTACCCAGGGATCATCTTCGTTCATGCGATAATAGCGTTCCACTTTCATCGCCAGCTGGTTTTCTCCATCAACAAATTCCTCAGCAAGGACTTCCATCACCTCATATACCAGATTCGTTTCACCGTTTATATCAAAACCCGTTGAATCAACTTCATAAATGATAAATGTGCCTGCAGTATTGGGGAAATAGTCATATCCCAGATCGATAACAGGAGCCTCTTCCTTTTTGCAGGAGCCGAGAGCAATGAGCATGAACACGAACAAAAAGTGAATAGGTCTCATACGGTTTATGGTCAAATCAACACAGCCAAATTACTGGAATTTGAACTGCCGGCAAAGTGCTACTTTGTGCTTAGCAATTTTCCATCCTGCCAGACCTCTGTTTTGGTAAGAAGCCCCCTCTCGTCGTAATACTTAATCTCACCTTCCTGAACATCGTTCAGATAATCACCTTCACACTTGATCTTTGTGCCGGTAAGCTTCTGTCGCTGGGCAATTCCCATTTCAGCATCTCCGGGTTCTGCCGGAACCATTTCGTATGTGCCGATGTCGTACCATTCTATGAATGGCCCGTCTTTCTGACCACCAGAGTATGTGTACCTGCTTTTCGGAATGCCTGACGGATAGTATTCGGTGAATTCACCATTTTCGTATCGTCGGTTGACCTCTTTACCTTCCTCATACAAGACCTGCATTTCTATGGAACCATTACTTGTATAACTGATCCACCTGCCTGTTTTCAGTCCGTTGGCATACTTTCCCTCAGCCTCTTTCTTTCCGGTGGCTCTGTACAGGACGAAACTACCGTCCAGCTGATCGTTTACGTAGCTGCCGGTAGCTTTTATTTTTCCATTATCGAACCACTCTGTGAAAGGCCCTTGTTTCTTGCCATCTACATACAAATGGTCTGAAAGCGGTGCACCGTCCGGATGAAAATGTTTGCTTTGCCCCATTAGTACATCATGATGATAGTTTTCCTCAGTGCGCAGCGTGCCCTGTTCATCATAGAATTTCCAGAGTCCTTGTTTCCGGCGCTTCCATAATCCGTCAACTTTTAAACCGAGGTAGCGCCCCTGACTCATCATGGTTGTGCCATCAGGATGATACAAAATCACATCGTTTATAGTTGTATCCTGAACATGATCAACTTTGCTGTACAGCTCACCGGTTTCATAGTAAAATTCAAATACGCCTGTCGGCACGTTGTCCTTGAACTGTCCGCGGTAATAGAGATTTTTGGTCCCTTGATGAATCCGGATCCAGGGTCCTTGTTTCTTTCCTTTTGTATCCTTAACATTATAGTCCTTTCCGGCTTCACCCTGAGGCCAAACAATACCTGGTTTCTGGGCTTGCCATGAGAGATTGAATACGAAAAGCCCAATAACTACCAGAATATACTTCATGAGATTTAAATCGGTTTTCATCCAGCCTTCTCAAACATTGTGCCCGTGAAATTATTGCTCCCGGGAATAGCGCTGACAAATGCATGTGATCAATTATAAACACGTATCCATGAAACTTCAGATCACATAAGTTATCTGCATTTTACCGTCTACTCTGTATTTTCGGGCCGTGAACAGGCTGGCCATTCTATTACTGCGCACCTACGCGGGTCCGTTTATTATCACCTTTCTGGTGGCCATGTTCATTTTCGAGCTGCAGTTCGTTTGGTTGTATCTCGATGAGCTGCTGGGAAAAGACCTCGGTTTTTTCAACGTTTCCAAACTGCTAACCTATGTCAGTGCCCGCCTTGTAAATATGGCCTTGCCACTGGCAATCCTGATGTCGAGTATCATGACACTCGGAGCATTGGGGGAGCACAATGAACTTACCGCCATGAAAACGGCTGGTATATCTCTGTTCAGGATACTCAGGCCGTTGATTCTTTTCAGCATTATCGTTTCAGTTACCGCTTTTTTGTTTGCCAATAATGTTTGGCCCATAGCAAACCTGAAATTCAGGACCATGCTGAGTGCCATCATGCAGCAAAAACCTGCTTTGCAACTTCAGGATGGAGCTTTTTACAACGGAATTACGGGGATCAGCATCAGGGTCTCACGGAACAATCCGGACTCAGGCGAATTAAGTGATGTGCTCATATACGACCACCGCGATAATGCGAAAGGAAACCGTACGGTAATCCGCGCTAAGTCAGGCAGGATGGAGCAGACATCGGACAAAAGATTTCTTTTTATGACGCTCTATGATGGTCACTCGTATGATGAGCAGCTGGACCAGAAGAAAAGCAAGGCCATATATGCCCATGTCGGCGGCAAGTTTGATAGTATGATTCTGCGAATGGATCTAAGCTCCCTGATGTTCAAAGGAAACAGCGAAGAAATTTTCAAGGGTTCTCATGAAATGATGACCGTCAATCAGATCGACTTTGCTTTGGATAGTCTTGAGAGCCAGAGAGACTCTGCAGAATTGCGCAACAGGCATGCAACCTGGAAGGCCATGCATTACCCCTGGAGACCCGAATCGCGCTTCCGCAGGTCTCAGGTGGCGCGTGATAGCATCAGGAATGCTCATGATGCCATGATCAAAGGGATTGAAGTTGCGGATTCCATGTCGAACGATACCTCAGAAGTAGTGCCGGTGCAGGACACCTCATTGATTAACCAGTCAGCGGACTCTGCACAACTTCAGAATCAGGAGCCGCATACAGATGCTGAAACTTCCCGAATAGATAGTGATAGCATCACAGCGCCGGTTCATAGCAGCTCAACATGGTTTTTTGATACCCTTACACATCGCACCAAGAAGCGTGTTCTGAATGCGGCACAGGATATGGCCAGAAAGAATAAGGATATGTTCATTCAGCAGAAGGATGAGCTGGAGGGGCGTGATAAGCAAATGAGACGATTCAGGATTGAGTGGCACAGAAAATTCTATCTCGCCGCGATCTGCATTGTTTTGTTCTTCATCGGATCTTCTCTGGGCGCCATTGTGAGGAAAGGTGGTTTTGGTCTTCCGATACTGATGGCCATCGTTTTATTTGTCGTTTATCACCTTCTCACCGTTAGTGGTGAAAGAATGGCCAAAAGCGGTATTCTTGAACCATGGCAGGGCATGTGGTTAAGTACCATAATATTGCTGCCCCTTGCCATATGGCTTACATACAAAGCTGCCAACGACAGCGTTTTACTTGACCGGGATGCCTATAGCCGGTGGTTTAGAAAGTTGCTGGAGAAAATGAAGTTAACCGAAAAAAAGGCTGCTGTATGAAAGTGCTGCAGCTCTGCCTGAAACCACCTCTTCCTGCCCGCGACGGAGGGTGCATTGCCATGCACAATATCACTACAGGTCTGCTGGAAGCTGGTCATCAGGTGAAAATACTGACCATTTACACGCAAAAACATGACCTCATGCTCGATGCGATGCCTAAGTGGTATCTTGATCAGACAGGGATAGAGGGCGTTTTCGTTGATACAAGGGTGAATGTTGTTGATGCATTCACGAACTTCATGACGGCGGATTCTTACAATGTAAGTCGTTTTTTTTCTACTGATTTTGACATCAGACTTTCCCGCCTTCTGCAGGAGAAAAAGTTCGATGTCATACAGCTGGAGAGCTTGTTCATGACCTGTTATCTCGCCACAATACGCCGATACACTAATGTTCCGGTGGTAATGAGATCTCATAACCTCGAGTTTGTGATCTGGGAAAAAATGGCCTCCGGAACCAGGAATGTCGCCCGAAAGGCATATCTCAACTACTTGTCCAGGAAGCTCAAGGAATACGAGTTATCCATCGTTGCCTCAGTCAACGGCATTGCCGCTATCAGTGAAGAGGATAAACAGCGATTCATAGAGCTGGGGGTAAAGAAGCCAATCCGCTCGATTCCTGTCGGAATTGATATATCTGAATATGTGATTGATGAAAACGGGGAAGGACCTGAACTGTGTCTGTTTCATCTTGGCTCTATGGACTGGACGCCAAACCTGGAAGGAATACTTTGGTTTCTGGAAGATATCTGGCCCAATGTGCACAAAAGATTTCCGGAATTAAAGCTTAGACTAGCCGGAAGGAACATGCCCGAAGACCTGAGTGGGATGGGTTATCCCAATTTGATCATCGATGGTGAAGTGGAAGATGCCAGACAATACATGAGATCGAAGGCAATTATGATTGTTCCTCTTCTCAGTGCAGGAGGTATCCGGGTGAAGATCATTGAAGGACTGGCACTCGGAAAGGCAATTGTTTCGACCACCATAGGTGCAGAGGGAATACCGTGTGAGCATGGTAAGGACATCATGATAGCCAACACTGTGGAGGAGTGGGTTTCAGCCATTGAGCTCCTGATGAAACAGGATCTGAGGAACAGTATTGCACAGGAAGGACGTCGGCTCGCAGAACGTTGCTTCGACAAGAAATTGATCATAAAGGAACTGGTAGATTTCTATCGCGAATTGCGCCGGGATAATCCGAGAAAATGAAGCTGCTCGTACTGACACCCCGTGTGCCATGGCCTCTGGAAAAGGGCGATAAGCTGAGGGCCTGGCATCAGATCAGGATCTTATCCCGCAGCAACAAGGTGTGTTTATGTTGCCTGTCAGATGGCCCCGTTGATCCAAGGGCTGTCGAACATTTGAGTGAGGTGGTTGACGAACTTCATATCATTGAGCTGAACAGATTTTCCATTGGCCTGAATCTGCTTTTTGCAGCCTTTTCTTCCAGACCCTATCAGGTTCACTACTTCTATCAGTCCGGTGCCGCCAGACGAATCAGGAATATTGTGAAAGACTTTAAGCCCGATCATATTTACTGTCAGCTGATCAGGGCATCTGAATACGTGAAGCATATTCATCATATCAGCAAGACGCTTGATTATATGGATGCTTTTAACGCCGGACATTCCAGAAGGCTGGAGCATGCGGTCTGGTATATGAAACCCCTGTTGAGGGAGGAGGCTAAAAGACTGGCCAGATATGAAAATCTGATATTCGACTACTTTGACCATCACACCATCATATCTGCACAAGACAGGGAGCTCATTTTTCACCCCCGCAGGAACTCCATTGATGTGGTGCCCAATGGTGTGGATACAGAATATTTTTCAAGGCCGGCAGCTCAGGAATTTCATCCCGTTATGTTGTTTACCGGAAATATGGGATACCCTCCGAATGTGGATTGTGCCGTGTTTCTCGCTAAGGATGTCATGCCACTTATCTGGGAGAAATACCCTGATGTAAAACTGGTCATTGCCGGTGCTAATCCGGCGGCTTCAGTAGAGCGAGTGTCATCGGAGAAAGTGGAAGTGACCGGATGGGTGGAGGACATCAGAGCCTGCTACCATCATGCGGGTATCTTTTTGGCACCCATGCGAATCGGCACAGGCTTGCAGAACAAGATTCTTGAGGCGATGAGCTGCGGAGTGCCATGTATCACGTCTTCGCTGGCAGCCGGAGCACTGGGCGTGGAGCAGGGTAAAGAATGCCTGATTGCAGATGATGCAAAGCAAGTGGCAGACTGCGCCATCAAATTACTGGAGTCACCTGATCTCCGAAACAGTTTGAGTCAGAATGCCCACGAGATGGTAAGATCCAGGTACTCCTGGGAATCTTCCGTTCAGATACTGGAAGAAATTTTCGCGCGATCTACTGCCAGGTAACCTGGAAAATCATCGTTTCGCCGTTACGTTCTATGGTAACAGGAGTTGTTTGTCCTTTTTCAAATTTCGACAGCGCCTGCATATAGGTTTTCATGTCGCTGATTTCATTGTCGCCGATCTTCTTCACAATATCTCCCTTAATCAATCCTGCTGTATGCGCAGGTTTACCCTCCTTGGTACCGTCAATCCTCATACCTTGTCCATCATACAGGTAGTCTGGAATCACACCCAAGGTCACCTTGAAATCACCTGCTGAGGCCGATGGTGAACTGGTTTCATCTTTGGTCTTGGTAAAAGCAATCCGTTCCATCGTTTCCAGCTTTCCGATGAGGTTGAGGAGCATCGTGCGAATCTGGAGCATTCCTGAAATATTGATCTTATCAGCGTCGTCTGATGGCTTGTGATAATCTTCGTGCTGGCCTGTGAAGAAGTGCAGGACAGGGATATTCACGTTATAAAACGATGTGTGATCGCTGGGTCCCACACCGCTTTCGGAAGTAACCAGGGTCATTTCTCCGGCAAGTCCCGGCAGAATTTTCATCCACTCCGGAGATGTACCAACTCCATTTATGGCCAGGCGCTTCTCCGAATTCAGCCGGCCAACCATATCCATGTTGATCATGTAGTTCACTTTTGTCAGATCAATCGTAGGATTCTTGCAGAAATAGTTGCTGCCCCATAATCCCTTTTCTTCGCCACTGAAGGCCATAAAAAGGTAATTGTATTTGTTGTAGGCCTTGTAAGAAACGATGGTTCGTGCGAGCTGAATGAGCATAGAAACTCCGCTTGCGTTGTCATCCGCTCCATTGTGAATTTCCCGTCCGCCGGTCCAAAGCGAATTTTCGTCGCCCCAGCCGAGGTGATCATAGTGTGCACCAATGATCACGGTGAATTCAGCCTTATTGTCGAGATAGCCGATCACATTCCGGCCGGTGATTTCTTTCACAACGGCCATTCCAAGTTTGGTGCTGTCTCCAACCTGATGAACCTGAGCCGGGGGATGAGGCTTGAACGAAAACGACTGAAACCAGCCATCACTTCCCTTTGGCTGAAGTCCGATGGAGGCAAATTGATCGGCAATCCACCGCCCGGCTTTCTTTTCACCGTCCGTACCGGTTCCCCGGCCTTCAAGGCTGTCATTGGCGAGAATGGAGACGCTGTTTCTGAGATCCTCTTCCGGCGTCAGATTCTTGCTCCGCACCACCGATTGGGGGCCAGAACAGGAAAACAGGATGGCTATTGCGGCAACTGCAAACGAAAGGCGAGTGGTCATTTTCATTGTGCAAAGCAAAAACAATATTGTCTTGCTTCGAAGGAACGGGACACATTTGACTGTTTGATGATGAATATCAGGCCAATGAGGAAATTGACAAACAATTGCATGACAATCTGAATGGTCCGAAAATTAGTTTCGCGGCCACGTTACGACTTTATGAAAACACTATCTTATTTCCTCTACCTGGTTTCCGGTGCATTCATGCTCGTTTCCTGCAAAGCTCAGGAATCAACTGGTTCTTTACAGACTCAGCGCCTGTCAGTTGCTGATTCACTTGCAGGAGGACCTCTGCACTATGCTTCAGAAGTGCATTTGAAAGATGTGAGGCAGCTCACTTATGGAGGAAATAATGCTGAGGCATACTGGAGTTTTGGTGGAAAGCACCTGATTTTTCAGAGCGACAACAAGCGATGGGGTGTGGGATGCGACCAGATATTTATCCTCGGTGTTGATCAGCAGGCAGATAGTTCAAGAAAGCAGATTATATCAACCGGTCGCGGCCGTACGACCTGCAGCTATTTTATGCCCGGGGATTCAACCATTGTATACGCTTCTACTCACCTCAGTCACAATGAGTGTCCGCCCGTTCCGGAGCGCAAACCGGGCAGATATGTGTGGCCGATTTACGCTGAGTACGACATATTTGTGGCCGACAGAAAGGGCCAGATTGTGAAGCAGTTGACCAACGAGCCTGGCTACGATGCTGAGGCAGTGGTGTCTCCAAAGGGCGATAAGATTGTGTTTACCAGCATGAGGTCAGGCGATCTGGAATTGTGGATCATGAACATCGATGGAACGGGACTGCGTCAGGTTACCAATACTCCCGGATATGACGGTGGAGCAAGTTTTTCACCCGATGGAAAAAAGCTTGTCTGGAGAGCCAGCAGGCCTCAGGGCGATGAACTTGTAAAGTATCAGGAACTGCTCAGGGAAAATCTGGTTGAACCTTCTGCATTGGAAATTTTCACGGCCAACGTTGATGGGTCAGATCAGCGACAGGTAACCTCTTTGGGAAAGGCGAACTGGGCACCGGTTTTTGATCCTTCCGGAAAGAAAATTCTTTTCAGTTCCAATCACCATGCAGCGAGGGGATTTCAGTTCAATATTTTCTCCATTGGCGCGGATGGACAGGGGCTGGAGCAAATAACCTACGACAAGACATTCGATTCATTCCCGATGTTCTCGCCTGATGGCAGGCGTCTGGCTTTCTGCAGCAACAGACACAACGGAAGAACATACGACACTAATGTTTTTGTGGCTGACTGGAAGAAATAGTAGATGCCTCCTCAGAAAGCCTCTCCAACGGTGAGGTAGAATAGTGAGGCTTCAGTCGATAGCGCGAAGTCCAGTCGGAGATTCAGTCTTCTGTCTGGATCAATCAGGTACCTGAGTCCAAGCCCACCAGCAGGTTTCAGATACTTTGTACTGAAATCTCCTAGGTCGTTCGCCAGCACAGCAGAATGTGCAAAAACAGCCAGTCCGAACCTCTTCCACAGTCTGGTGCGCCACTCGCTTTGCAGCATCATGATATTTCTGTCGCGAAAATGTCCTTCGAAATAA
>JBEAZL010000313.1:0-3937 GCA_041170085.1 Bacteroidota bacterium | reverse complement strand
TCAGCTGAGGACTGCCATCGCCAAAGTCCCAGGTAAATGTTGTGGTTTCGGATACGTTGGTAGATGAGTTGATGAATTCCATCACCTGTGGTGCACAAGCCTGGGTAAGTCCCCCGACGGGTATCTGAATACTCGCGCTGGTGGCTTCTTCCATCACCACAACCCCCTGAATGATGCAACCGGTATTGGTTTCGGTTATGGTTACCACAAACGTGTCGACAGTGGCTGTGTACACGTGATTGATAAATGCAGGGCTGATCCATGAAGCACCTGAGGTGGGTGTAGTGCCGTCTCCCCAGTTGATGGTGTATGGTCCCCAGTTATCGGGTGACTGCAGGTTGAAGCTGTAATTATTTCCGCTGCAGCTGTACCAGTATGGGTTCGAAGAAGGGTTTCCGTAGAAATCGAATACCTCCGGACATTGGCTGAAAGCCCTCGTGCCAGCTAAGATGGCAATGGCCAGCATAGCAGCGCGGTATTTCAGAATAGTCCAATCCATGACTGTTCTACGGCATCTGAAGGTCAGTAGTTGACAGCTTATGTCATGTTTTAGACGAAAGTTGATTCATTTGGGATGAGCGGTCCAAATAGAACGACATGGAAGGGTTTTGAGGGCTGGTGCCTGAACTTCATCTTGTTACCTTTGAAACAATTATGGACGATTTTGATATCCGGGAAGAGGCGCAGATGCCCTCAGATCGCGACCTTGACAAGGTTCTCAGGCCCAGGTCTTTCGACGATTTTGCCGGTCAGCGGCAGGTGCTGGACAACCTGCAGATTTTTGTGAAGGCGGCTGTCCTGCGCGGTGAGGCCCTGGATCACGTGCTGCTGCACGGACCTCCCGGTTTGGGAAAGACTACCCTGGCCAATATTATCGCTCAGGAAATGGGCGTCAGCATCCGGACAACCTCCGGGCCCGTTCTCGACAAGCCCGCCGATCTCGCCGGACTCCTCACCAATCTCGAGCCGAGAGATGTGTTGTTCATTGATGAGATCCACAGGTTATCGCCGGTGGTTGAGGAGTATCTGTATTCGGCCATGGAGGATTACCGTATCGATCTGGTGATTGATACTGGTCCGAACGCCCGAAGCGTACAGATTAAACTCAATCCTTTCACTCTTATAGGTGCGACCACCAGATCAGGACTATTAACTGCGCCACTCAGGGCGAGATTCGGAATCAATTCCCGTCTCGCTTACTATGATTCGAGAACACTGACGGATATCGTTGAGAGAAGCGCAGGTATCCTCGATATCCCCATCAGCCCGGAGGCCAGTTATGAAATTGCTTCGCGCAGCAGGGGAACTCCGAGGATTGCCAATGCTCTCTTGCGCAGGGTTCGCGACTTTGCCCAGATAAAGGGCGATGGAACCATCAATCTCGACATTACGAGGACTGCCCTCGGTGCATTGAATGTCGATACACATGGTCTGGACGAGATGGACAACAAGATTCTGCTGACCATTCTGGATAAATTCAGCGGAGGTCCTGTTGGGCTTACCACCATTGCCACTGCGGTAGGTGAAGATGCGGGAACAATCGAAGAGGTATATGAACCATTCCTTATTCAGGAAGGGTTTTTAGTCAGAACTCCTCGCGGCAGGCAGGTTACAGAGCTTACCTATACCCATCTCGGACGTATCAGAAAGCCGGGCAGTGGTCAGCTCTTCTGATATTATTGATATATCCACGAAAATCCAGAGCGATAAATCGAATGCTTCCGAGATCCACTGCAGAATTGAAACGCCTGGCCATTAAGCACGGGTTTTCATATTGTGGTGTATCGAAAGCAGAATTTCTCGAAGAGGAAGCGCCACGGCTGGAGAAGTGGCTGAAAGAGGGAAAGCACGGTTCCATGACATACATGGAGCGGAACTTTGATAAACGTCTGGATCCCCGGCTTCTCGTTCCCGGAGCACGATCTGTGGTATCACTCCTCTTCAACTACTTTCCCGGAAATGATATGGAAGGTCGGGAGATGAAGGTATCCCGATACGCTTGGGGAGAAGATTATCACACAGTCGTTAAGGATCATCTCTATCTCCTTCTGCAAGACATGAGCGAGGTGTATGGAAACATAGAGGGAAGAGTCTTTGTGGACTCAGCTCCGGTGATGGATAAGGTGTGGGCGAAGAAGTCGGGACTGGGATGGGTGGGCAAGAACACCAACCTCATTCGCAAGGGCGAGGGCTCCTATTTTTTTATTGCGGAGATGATTCTCGATATTGATCTGGAAGCCGATGGACCGGTGACAGATCATTGCGGAACATGCACCGCCTGTATCGATGCCTGTCCGACCGACGCCATTGTTGAGCCATACGTTGTCGATGGATCGAAATGCATCAGCTACTTCACCATTGAGCTGAAAGAGGCAATACCGGATAGTTATAAAGGGAAGTTTGAAGACTGGATATTCGGATGCGATGTCTGCCAGGAGGTTTGTCCGTGGAACCGTTTCTCGGGTATGCACAATGAACCCAGATTTGCGCCGAAAGAAGGATGGATGAGTTTGAGCAGAGAGGGTTGGCGGGAAATGACCCACGAGCTTTTCGACCATTGGTTCAAAGACTCTCCGCTTCAGCGCGCCGGGTATGATGGTCTGAAGCGAAATGTGAAATTTGTGACTGATCCGGAATGAAAAAGGCCCCTTGCGGGGCCTGGTTAGACAATTTTTACATTACCGGTCGGAATTCGCTGAGAATAATCTCGCGGTACTTGCTTCCGAAGTTTTCGAGGCACCAGTTCTTCAACTGCACCAATTCCACCTCCATCTTCAACCAGCGGATTGCTTTCTTCAACTCCTTCCTGAACAACGCCCGGTCAAAACTCACCTTGGTGAGTACTTCCTTACAGAAATCAAGCATGTTTCAAAAAACGGTTTGGTTTCAAAAACTTAGATCCAATTTCCGCCTTTTGTATCCGGTTGGCAAGCAAAAAGCTGTTAACTTTTGCACTGTAAACAGTTATTACCGGGCCACCGGGATAGGGCAGGGCTATCATAAACGGGGGCGATTCCGGGTTATTGCATGACAAGAGTCATTTTTTCATCGATGGATATTCCCCATTCATAGGTAATTTTGCCGGCTGAATTTCAATGCAATAGAAATAGTTTTGGGTTATGGCAAGACCGGTGCTTCACAATCTCATCGACCGTCGGATTCTGAAAAGGAGGGTGGCTGAAAATCCAGTGCCAAGAGTTACGGTATCATTTTACAAGTACCACAACATTCTCAATCCGTCTTTCTTCAGGGATTACCTCTATATCCACTGGGAAGCCATGGGAGTTCTGGGTCGCACCTATATCGCCTCCGAGGGTATTAACGCCCAGATTTCAGTTCCTGAGGAACGTTTTAATGAGTTTCGCGATCATCTCTATAGCATTACATTTCTGGATGGCATCAGACTGAATGTCGCGGTGCAGTCCGACCCGCTCGCCTTCTACGCGCTTAAGCTGAAACTGAGAAAGAAGATTGTTGCTGACGGAATTGAGGATCCCGGGTTTGATCCGTCAAATACGGGTGTACATCTCAAGGCTGTTGAGTTCAACGAACTGGTTTCGAAAGATGATACCATTTTGATCGATATGCGGAACCACTACGAGAGTGAGGTTGGTCATTTCGAGGGAGCCATTGTCCCGGATGTTGACACATTCCGCGATGAGATCCGTCTTGTGGAAGACATGCTCAAGGGCAAGGAGGACAAGAATATCGTGATGTATTGTACTGGTGGTATCCGTTGCGAGAAGGCTTCGGCATATCTCAAGTATAAGGGCTTTCCGAATGTGCATCAGTTGGAAGGCGGCATCATTAAGTATGTACATGATGTGCGTTCTCAGGGACTGGAGAATAAGTTTAAAGGAGTAAACTTTGTATTCGATGAAAGGCTCGCTGAGCGCGTTTCAGATGATGTGATAGCTGTTTGTCACCAATGCGGTAC
>JBEAZL010000312.1:0-2618 GCA_041170085.1 Bacteroidota bacterium | reverse complement strand
CGGCAGCTGTAAATGGCGCCGGATCTGTCCACTTTGCGATGTCGAGAGGATTGTCGTTAAACAGCACTTCCTGCTTTGCCAATTCCTCCCATATCTGTCCTTCGTTTGATTCTGCCCACAGGGCTTCCTCAACTGTCCAGTTCATTTTGATGGAATCCGCGACTTCTGGCATGAGCGCATCGAGCAAGTACATTCGCTTGCCTTCAAAAATGATCCGGTCCAGAAGGTTATCTCCCGTCTCATATGTCAAAGTCCGCATATAGACCCAATCCCGGAGGCCATTGGCAACAAGATATTTGTCATCCATATCCTCCTTGACGTAGTTCGGCACAAAATCCGGCGGAAACTCCTGAACCAGCGGATGATCTGCTCCGAGATAAAAATCGAGCCCAATTCCAATCGAAGAGTCTGTGGCAAAGGCCAGATAGTTCAGGCCTGAATGCATGTAGACCACCCCGGGCACTACTGAATCGGGAAAATAATGATGCCAGTACTGGAGTCCTTTTCTGAATTCCTGGTCGTACACGCTGATTTTTTCATCAGTAAACAGAGAATCTATTGCCTCTTCGATGCGGACCATACCCCCTGAGTGGGTAAAGAGGGCGATGTTCCGGAATGCCAGCGAATCCTCGCAGCGCCCCACTTTGAGAATGTCTTGCACATACCTGCAGATAAATTCGCCATACTTGTGGTACAGTGTTTGGCGTGCGGCCTCCGGAGCACCGAAATCGGCCGAGAAGATGTCTCTGTCCAGGCGTTTTGAGGTGTAGTCGATAACCGTGTCGTCTACATTCACCTGTTTTAGGGGATCGTCTTCACAAGCCGTTATGACTGTAATCAGAAAGAGGACAATAAGTAACCATAGATTTAATCTCATACGCAACAATCCATTAGTTTTGGCACTGCTGGAAAGCGTGCAATTTTAACGCATCAAACGAGTCACTATGAAAAAAATTACTCTCGCTCTCATGGTTCTGCTGTCAACAGGCGCCAGCCTGCTTGCCCAGGACACCAAGTACAAGATTTCACCTTTTATCAGCCCGAACATGTCGTGGCTGCAACCTGATCAGAAATTCATTGAATCTGGCGGAACTGTTCCAAGGTTTGGTTTTGGACTTGCCATTGACGTCATGTTTACCGACAACTATGCCATTGGAACCGGACTGAATATCAGCCGCACGGGTGGAGAACTGACCTATCTCGAACAGGGAAGTATTGCGGATGTGCCCGTGATCTGGGAGAAAAACCGCGCCTACCACCTTCAATACGCAGAAATTCCGCTTACCCTGAAACTCCGGACCAACGAAATCGGATATATCACTTACTGGGGTCAGTTTGGTTTAGGGCTGGGTATGAATATTCATGCAAAAGGCGACGATGAAATCGACTACAAATACCAGAAAGGCACAGACGACCAGGGCGTAGTCTGGACTGATGCTACTCTGCCCAACCTCATCTCAGAAGAAGAAGATATTAAAGGAGACATTGCCATTTTCCGCACCAGCTTGATTGTAGGCGCGGGTATTGAGTACAACGTGAGCGGCAATACCAGCATCGTGGCGGGTGTTCTGTTCAACAACGGATTCAGCGATGCACTCAAGGGCGAAGGTATCCGCACGGATTCAGCGGGACTGGTGGAATACGACCAGAACCGTGACCCTGTAACCTACGACCTGAAAGGCCTGACCAACTTCGTTGAGTTGCGTCTCGGAATCTTATTCTGATGATACGAACCGGCTTTTTCCAAATTTTGGAATCTGACCATTCATACCAATCCCGCTGTGTAATTTCAGCGGGATTTTTTTTCTCTCTCTCATGAATACTCAGGCTGTCATACAATACATAGTTTCCTGGCTGGACAAGTACGCCAGAGAATCTCAGACACATGGATTTATCGTGGGCATCAGCGGTGGCATCGATTCGGCCATCACCAGCGCGCTGTGCGCCATGACCGAGAGACCTACGCTCGTGCTTTCCATGCCTATTCATCAGCACCCGTCGCACCTATCGAGGGCCAATGAACACATTCAATGGCTGAGAAGGAAGTATGCACATGTAACGGAGGAAACGGTAGATCTTACCCTTCCTTTTGACACATGGACCTCAGTACTCAGCAAGAAACCGACAATTAATACTGTTGAGTTTTCGGAGGCAAATCTTCGTGCAAGGATGAGGATGGCCACCCTGTACTATTATGCCACGCTTCATGGATTGCTCGTTGCCGGAACCGGCAATAAGGTGGAAGATTTTGGCATTGGTTTTTTTACCAAGTATGGCGATGGCGGTGTTGATATCAGTCCAATCGCAGATCTTACCAAGACAGAGGTTTATGCTGTTGCCGCTGAACTGGGTATTGTAAATAGTATCCGTGAAGCTTCACCGTCTGACGGGCTTTTCGGCGATGCCAGATCAGATGAAGACCAGATCGGTGCATCGTATCCGGAATTAGAATGGGCTATGGAATTTATGGAACGGTTCGACCTGGGCGATGATCCCATTGAATTCAACAGACAACTCGACATGCTGCCGCTTACAGCCAGACAGAAAGAGGTAGCAGGAATTTATTTCAGGATGAATAGACGGAACCGCCACAAGATGATACCCATTCCGGTATGTGA
>JBEAZL010000311.1:0-2906 GCA_041170085.1 Bacteroidota bacterium | reverse complement strand
GCTCACATCGCATCTCGCACACTCGGGTACCCAGCCGCACGACTGACATTGCCACAGCGGGGTATATCCCCTGCGATTCTGAAAGAGAATGACCTGTCGGCCGGATGCGAGGGTTTGTCTGATTTCATCAATGAGCTTCGAGGTAAAATGCCCCTGCATCGATTTCTGTTTGAGCTCATCGCGTATATCGACCAATTCAACAGCAGGCAATTCCATACCGCCGTGTCGCTCTGTCATTTCAACCAAACCAAAACGATCAGAGCGGGCACTCCAATATGTTTCGACCGAAGGAGTGGCTGATCCCAGCAAGACTTTGGCACCATGCATAGAAGCCAGCACGACCGCCATATCACGAGCATTGTAACGCGGAGCAGGATCAACCTGCTTATAACTCTGCTCATGCTCTTCATCCACGATGATGAGCCCCAGATTTCTGAACGGAAGAAAAAGTGCAGATCTGGCTCCAAGCACGATATCGTGATCTCCAGGGTGGTTCTCCAGCACCTTCTTCCACACTTCGGTGCGTTCATCGCCAGAATATCCGCTGTGATAAATTCCGGTAGCCAGTCCGAAGTAATGACGAAAGCGCTCTATGATCTGGGCGGTCAGGGCAATCTCCGGCAGCAGAAAAAGGACCTGTTTTCCGGATGCAACAACATCACGCACAAGGTGCGCATATACTTCAGTTTTTCCGCTCGATGTGACGCCATGAAGCAACACAACATCTTTAGTATTCCAATGATTGTGAATGTCTCCGTAAGCGCTTTGCTGCGTCTCGGAAAGTTCTTTAAGACCGTGTGATATGGCCTCTTTGGGCAATCTTCCGGTTTCTCTTTCAGCAGCACACAATATTCCTTTATCTATCAACGACTGGATGGCAGCGTTGGTGACACCGGGCTCTTTGGCAAGTCTGGGTTTAGCCACATCATCTACCTTTTCACCGTCCCACGAAGCCAATCGCAGGAAAGCCAGAAGTGCATCAGATTGTCTTTTTGCGTTCCGGGTTTCCATCTCGCTGAAGAGATGATTGAGGGCATCATCTGTTCTGAAACTTTGATCCAGAGACAAGAACGTTGTCATTCTCGGCCTGAATTTTTCCTTCAATTCCTCGGTACTCACCAGAACACCTTTTTCAATCAGTGATTTGATCACTGCCTGAGCTGAACGGATACCCGGCAAATCCGCAGCATCCTTCAGCGTTATGGAACCCTTGTTTCTGATTGCCTCGATGACTGCCCATTGCCTGTTGTTCCATTCGTACATCTCATCAGCAAAATCCGGAATCAGGCTGAAAGAGGTCTCACTGCTCAGCTTCAAAGCCGCAGGCAGAGCGGCAGACATTACCTCACCAATGGTACAACAGTAGTAAGAAGCCATCCAGCTCCAGAGTGATATCTGTTCCGGTACCACAATGGGTTCATCATCCAGGATCGAATCCACCATCTTGGCTGAGTATCCTTCGGGGCTGTTGGTGTGAACGGATGCAATGACTCCTGTGAGGAGTTTGCTCTTGCCGAGGGTAACAACCACCCGACATCCAACCCTGGCGCGCGACACATCCTCATCACTGACTGCATAAGTCAGTGGTCGGGGAATGGCCAGGGGCAGGATGACATCAGCGTAACACGGCATGCTGCAAATGTGCGTTAAAACAGGGATTCTGCGGGGTCAATTCCATATTCCGGTAATAAACAAAAAGACCACTCGCTCAGGAGTGGTCTTCGTATCATTTCTATGCTGCACAGGCTAAAAGCCGGCAGGTGTATTACTTCTTGCGCTCAAGTACTTCGTCGATCATTCCATAATCCCTGGCTTCGCTCGCAATCATCCAGTAATCGCGGTCGCTGTCTGCCCAAACTTTATCGTAGGTCTGACCTGAGTGAGTGGCAATGATGTCGTACAGTTCCTTCTTGAGTTTCTGGATCTCGCGAGCGGTAATTTCGATATCAGATGCCTGACCTCTTGCTCCGCCGAGAGGCTGGTGAATCATGACGCGGCTGTGCTTCAGTCCTGTCCGCTTTCCCTTCTCGCCCGCACACAGCAGAACTGCGGCCATACTCGCTGCTATTCCAGTGCAAATCGTGGCTACATCCGGACGGATATACTGCATGGTATCATAGATACCCAGACCAGCGTAAACACTGCCACCCGGCGAATTGATATAGATCTGAATGTCCTTGGTGGAATCAGCACTCTCGAGAAACAGCAATTGAGCCTGAACGATGTTTGCTATATAATCGTCGATTTCCATTCCGAGAAAGATGATACGATCGGCCATCAGCCTTGAAAACACATCTACTTCCCGGAAGGGCATGTTTCGTTCCTCGATCACTGTGCGGGTCATGTTTTCAGCCCCGTACACGTGGCTTACCACGTCGTCAACAACAGTACCCTGAATACCGTGATGTTTCACGGCGTAGTTTCTGAATTCTTTCCTGGTTATCATGTCGCAATGTTATGTCGTTTCAACACACCTTTAAACTTCCTGTTCCAGCCAGAAGGCCGGATTAGAATTTTTTGGCGCTTTCGGCAGCCAAAGTAGGAACAGGAACGCAATCGAGCGAGCTGTCAAACAAGAAAGTAACGGACAAATGCCAACAGTTTTCAGAAGGCCCTGTCAGAAGTACTTTCAGAACCGGAAAAGCTGCGGGCTATTAGTGTTGCGCCATATGGAGGAACTCGTCGTACGACAGCCCTTTGGTCTCGATCGAACAATTTTCTTTCACCACATCCACCAGCTTGTTCTCGAACAGGAGGTCGTACACATTCTTCACCTCTTCTTCGTTCTGGAAGGTACGTTCTACGAGGCTTTCCAGCATGGCGTCTTCAACGGGGATGCCGTATTGCGCATATCTCTCGCGAAGTGAAGCGCGAACATGGTCGCGGGCTTCTTCCGGGCTAACACG
>JBEAZL010000310.1:0-4583 GCA_041170085.1 Bacteroidota bacterium | reverse complement strand
CCAGTGCCGCATAACCACCCATGCTATATCCGAAAACATGAGCTTTTTCCAGACCATGCTCATCCATAAAAGACAGGATATCCTCTGCAAACCCCCGAAAAGAGAAACCCTGCTCGGGAATAGGTTTTCCGCCATGTCCCGAGAAACATGGGATATAGCATTTCAGCTCACCTTCCAGATGAGACACGAATGGCGACATCTGATTGGGAGTGCCCAATGCTCCATGGAGGAGGAGAATATTTTTCATCAATATCCTGATCAGAAGGGAAGATCGTCGTCCTCCGGCTCATTGTAATCGCCGGGGCCTGGCGGAGGCGGCACTGGTGCAGCGGCCACTCCGGCACCTGCGGGAACTACTTTCCATGCAGCGAGGTTCACGAACCATTTGCCCTGCCATTCGCGGCCGCGAATGTCGAAGCTGACTACTACCCTGTCGCCCACTTTGAAGGCATCGATCAGATTGCCCTTTTCCTTGAACAATTCGAAGGGTATTTCCTGGGGGTATTGTTCCTCAGTGGTGATAACAAATTCCCTTTTGGTAAAACCGCTGGGAAAACTTTTCTCTTCGCCGATATGGCGCATCTTTCCGGTTAATTCCATTTTAAATCCATTCAATTATTAAAAGAAAGCAAGGTCTTCCATGCTTCTTCGATTCTGTTTTCGCGGAGCAGTCCTTGTGCTCTTTCATGAAGTTTTACTTCGAGCATCTTGGCGTCGTCTTCATGTTGCATGAACAACTCGGCCAGTTCGAGCAATTTGTATTCATTCACACTGGTTTCATCGGGCAGACTAGTTACCGAGGCCAAATGTCCCAGATCATTTCCCGTCAGCACAGATGAAAGTCTGATATCAGATGGCAACTGGTCATATCCGATACCCACGTTGGTTGTGGGCTGGGGAAGCTGAAAAAGTCCGTCGGCTGCGCGCGAATACCAGCTCCCACCCAGGCGTGCGACGGTATCGATGCGACGTGGATCGATTCTGCCTTCCTCATCAAAAATATGCTCGCTCATGTGGATACGAATGATTTCGCATACCACCAGATTGCCCGCTCCGCCCTGTTCGCCGAGCTGTATGACATCCCTGACTTTACACTCCATTTGCACCGGAGATTCTGATACCCGCGGTGGGCGGACAAGCTCAGATGCCAGAGGGGTAAAGCCCGATTTTACAAATTCATTTACGTCGGCCGGATATTCTCCGCTGGCTACCGACATCTGCTGGACCATGTCGTGCGAAACGATATTGATCACGCACTCCTTCACCCTGAGCACGTTTTCGTAGGTGTGCTTGGTCGTGTTATCGCGGCCTCTTCTCGCCGGTGAAAAAATGGCGATGGGAGGATTGACGCTGAACACGTTGAAAAAGCTGTAGGGAGCAAGATTAGGCTGACCATCCTCATTGATGGTGCTTACGAAAGCGATGGGTCGCGGAGCAACCGCACCCAGCAGATACTGGTGCAGTTTGGGAATGGCGAGTTCAGAAGGGTTGACGCTGATCATATCAGAGTTTTCCTTTTTCGAGATCAGATGCCGACTGAATAACATTGTCCTTCATAAACTCCTTGAAGGCAAGCAGGCGCTGATATAGATCTTCATCAGATGTTGCCAGCATTTGCGCTGCGAGTATTCCAGCATTTCTGGCGCCATTGAGGGCAACGGTAGCCACCGGAACTCCGGCGGGCATCTGGAGGATGGACAGAACACTGTCCCAGCCATCGATCGAGTTGGATGATTTCACCGGAACGCCAATGACAGGCAATGCAGTCAGCGAGGCCGTCATACCGGGGAGATGTGCGGCACCACCGGCGCCTGCAATAATCACCTTCACTCCCCTCTTATGCGCCTGGCCTGCATATTCAAACATCCGTTGAGGTGTGCGATGTGCGGATACGATATTGATTTCGAACGGCACTTCGAGTTCGCGTAGCACTTCAGCGGCCTTTTCCATAACTACCAGGTCGCTTTTGCTACCCATAATGATTCCTACCATGATTTCAAACTTTGGGCAAATGTCGGTAGCAAAGGCACTAACCCCAACCAGAATTCCAAAAACCGGAAAAATGAGTTTTCAGATAAACATCCCCACGATGGCTGCGGTGAAGAGGCAGGCCATCGTGCCGCCGATAAGGGCCTTTATCCCGAGTTGAGAGAGCATGGCGCGCTTGGATGGAGCCAGCGAACCAATACCCCCAATCTGGATTCCGATAGATGCAAAATTCGAAAATCCACAGAGTGCGTATGTGGCGATGATGATGGATCTGGGGTCTGTCATAACGCCGGAGTTCTTCATATTGCCCAATGTGGTGTATGCATAGAATTCGTTCAGGATGGTTTTCTCGCCAAGCAACTGTCCCACATTCATCATATCGGCAGGACTCACACCTATGAGCCATGCAACCGGTGAGAATGCGTAACCCAGAATCATCTGAAAAGATAGTCCGGCATAGGGCGTATTCGCAGCAATGATGGCATTCAGTCCGCCGACTGAACCAGCTTTGAGCAGGATGTAATTGAGGAAATACATGAATGCAGTGAAGACGAGCAACATGGCACCCACATTCACGGCAAGCTTCAATCCATCGCCCGTGCCTACGGCTACGGCTTCCAGAACATTAGAGCCAATCTTGTCCTTGCTCACTTCCATACTCTCATCATAGGTCTCAGTTTCGGGGAGCAGGAGTTTGGCTGCAACGATGGCCGCTGGTGCCGACATGATGCTCGCGGTGAGCAGGTGTTTGGCAAACATGACCTGTCGGGCTTCGACCACTGCAGGATCTGGATCTGTTCCGGCAAGAAACTGTATATAGGCCACCATTACACCGCCGGCAATGGTTGCCATCCCGCCGATCATGACACAGAGCATTTCTGACTTTGTCATCCTGTCGAGATAGGGCCTGATCAGCAAGGGCGATTCCGTCTGTCCCAGAAAAATATTTCCCGCAGCACTCAGACTTTCAGCACCACTGATGCCGAGGGTTCTTTTCATGAGCCATGCCATCAAAAAAACCACGCGTTGCAGAATTCCGAGATAGTAAAGCAGCGAGGTCAGTGCAGAAAAGAAGATAACTGTAGGCAGGATACGGAATGCGAAATTCATGAATGCACCATCAACCTGACCAGAGCCGAACTGCCCTAACAAGAAGTCCACCCCATTGGCTGCGAAAGATGACACCTTAACAAAACCTTTAGACACCCAGTCGAAGGCCACATCCACTCCGGGAACTTTGAGGATGAGCAAAGCAAACAACACCTGCAGAATGATACCTTTGATAATCAGAGGCCAGGGAATTTTTCGGCGGTGTGAGGAGAGTGCATAACCAATGGCTACGAGAACAACCACTCCAATAAGAGCCCTGACAATATTCATAGTCGATTAAGGAATTTGCCGCAAACTAAGAAACAAAGTCCGGGTGACCAAGGCTACAGCAGTAAAGAGGTGCTTACTTCCCTGAACTTCGCTTTTGAATTTCGTCGCGAAGGCGGGAGGCCTTTTCATACTCCTCGCGTTCCAGAGCCTGGTCGAGCTGTCGCTGTAGCTCATCAACAGAGAGTTTCTCGGGGTCTTCGACAGCAGTGAGTTCCTCGAGATCAACCTCCTCGTCAGTACCCTGCATTTCAGCAGCTGCCTCTTCGGCGCTTACGCCGGCCTGTTCGAGGATAAAATCTTCACAATAGATGGGACAGTTGAACCGGACAGCAATGGCTACAGCATCGCTTGTGCGGGCGTCAATCTCTATCTGGTGACCATCGAGGTTAGCCACAATACGGGCATAAAAGATGCCTTCCACCAGGTTGTAGATGTACACCTCTTCGATGGCAATATTGTATGACTGGGCCAGAGACCTGAATAAATCGTGGGTCAGTGGACGGCTTGGCGTCATTTTCTCGAGTTCGATGGCAATGGCCTGAGCCTCGGTGCCTCCTATAACGATGGGTAACCGGCGTGAGCCAGAAACTTCTGAAAGTACCAGAGCATAGGCCCCGCTGGTGCTTCCGCTTGGTGCTATATCTGCTATCTGAAGTTCTGCTCTCCGGCTCATATTGACATCTACCCTATCAGGGGCAGTTCCCTTATTACGAATATACTAATGAAAAAGATAAAACCGTTCTCCGAAAATTAGTGAGCGGCTTTCAGGTTCTTGGCAGCTTCAATCAGCTTTGGCAACACTTCAAAAGCATCTCCTACGATACCGTAGTCTGCTGCTTTGAAGAATGGCGCTTCAGCGTCAGTATTGATGACAACGATTGTCTTGGATCCGTTTACGCCAGCGAGATGCTGAATAGCACCAGATATACCAATGGCGATATAAAGGTTAGGACGAATGGTAATACCAGTTTGACCCACGTGCTCGTGGTGAGGGCGCCAGCCCATGTCGGATACCGGACGTGAGCAGGCAGTAGTTGCACCGAGCACTTTCGCAAGTTCTTCGACCATGCCCCAATTTTCAGGTCCCTTCATACCGCGACCGGCAGATACCACCAGTTCGGCCTCAGGAAGGGGAATACCTTCTTTCACTTCCTGTTTCACTTCACGAACTTTCACGCCAGCCTGGCCGAGGTCTGCGTCGAACGCAGATTCCG
>JBEAZL010000309.1:0-4510 GCA_041170085.1 Bacteroidota bacterium | reverse complement strand
GGTGACACCGGGCAATTCTTTTCAGACCCATCCACCAGCCTTTCACTGCACCCCACTCTTCGATTGCCTCACGGGTATATTGTGAGCAGGAGGGACTGTACCTGCAGTTATTTCCCAGAAGTGGCGATATAACTGCCTGGTATATCCAGATGGGCAAGGAGGCCAACTTTTTCATGGTAAAAAGTGGCGCTAATTTACATTTAACCTAAGATATACATCAGGAAAGTTTGCTCGCCAACTAGTCCTTCCATGGAAGTCGCTCCCAGACCATCACAGCCGATAATAATGCAGCAACGGACAGGTAGACAATGGCCAGCCGGGATGGTTTCAACCGGATGATAGCCAGTATGCCTGCAGATATGAGCAACAGGATCAGCAAAATGAGAATCTGACCCGCCTCCACCCCCAGATTAAACAGGAACAGCGGCATGACGATATCAGCGTCATTGGAAATCATCATGCGGAAAAATGAAGAAAATCCGACACCATGGATCAAACCGAAGAACACAATGAGCACATAACCCCATATACCCTGACTGGCCGGCTTACCGCCCTGTGTAAGACGAATGACAGCAGTGGAGAATATCGTAAGTGCAATACAGAATTCCACCCAATTGCTACTCATATGAAAGGCCCCGAGTCCGGCGATGATAAGGGTAGTGGCATGACCAATCGTGAATGCCGTGACCATCCACAACAGTTGTTTCCATTCCTTAAAACCATAACCCGCCGAAAGTGCGAGCAGGAAGAGCATGTGATCGTAGCCTTCCAGATCGGTGATATGCTTCACCCCCATGATGAATTCAGACTCACCCATTTGAATTAATTCAAATTATTTCTTTCTGTCGTATTGCCTAACCACAAACGGGAAGGCATTGGCAGGATTCACATCCTGCGCAAACAACTCTGTCACGTCCCATTCATTGACGTCGAACTGCGGAAAAAAAGTGTCGGCATCCGGAAAGGAGCCCTGCACATGGGTCAGGTACATGCGATCCACGAGTCCGAGGCGCAGAGACAGGTCGTAAATCTGTCCCCCGCCGATGACAAATGCTTCCGTTTCTCCATTCTCGCCGCAAATGGCCAGTGCTTCCTCCAGCGTGGTGCACACGTAACATTCCGGCGCCTGCAATTCAGGGTCGCGGGTGATGATGACGTTCGTGCGGTGAGGCAAAGGGCGAAAGCGTTCGGGGATGCTGTCGTAGTTTCTTCTACCCATAATCACATGGTGATCCAGGGTCGTTCTTTTGAAAAAATCCATGTCGGCCGGAAGATGCCAGAGTAGGTCATTGTTGGCGCCTATCTCCCTGTTGCTTCCCATGGCCGCAATAATGCTAACGATCATATGTGAGATTTATACCGCTACTGCAGCTTTGATATGCGGGTGCGGATCGTAGTTAACCAATTCAAAGTCCTCGAACCTGAAGGCAAAAATATCTTTCACCTCGGGGTTTATCTTCAACTGTGGAAGAGGTCTGGGCTCGCGGGTAAGCTGAAGACGCGCCTGATCAATATGATTCAGATACAGGTGTACATCTCCTCCTGTCCAAACGAATTCACCTGGCTTCAGATCGCACACCTGGGCTACCATGAGAGTAAGCAACGCGTACGATGCAATGTTGAACGGAACGCCGAGAAAAGTGTCGGCACTCCGCTGATAAAGCTGGCAACTGAGCTTTCCGTCGGCTACATAAAACTGAAATAACGCATGACAGGGAGGAAGAGCCATCTGATCTACCAGCGAGGGGTTCCAGGCAGAAACGATATGCCTGCGCGAATCAGGATTCCTCTTTATACCGTCAATCAATTTTGCAATCTGGTCCGTATGCGTGCCGTCGGGGTTGGGCCACGAGCGCCACTGATAACCGTAAACCGGTCCGAGATTTCCGTTTTCATCGGCCCATTCGTCCCAGATACTTACTCCGTTCTCCTTGAGGTAAGCGATGTTCGTTTCACCCTTGAGAAACCAAAGTAATTCATGTATGATGCTTCTCAGGTGGAGCTTTTTCGTAGTAAGAGCGGGAAAGCCCTCCTGAAGATCGAAACGCATCTGATACCCGAAAACACTTTTGGTGCCTGTTCCGGTGCGGTCGGTTTTCTCGACCCCGTGATCAAGTAAATGTTGCAGCAGATTCAGGTAGGTTCTCATGCTAAAATGGACTATACGGATTGTTACGGCAAAGCTATCATGCCATGCCATTCGCATACGAAACGCCCCAGCAGAGTTATCAATAAAATTTCAGGTCAGGACACCACTTTCAGGGTGTCCTTTACCCTTCTTGCAAGACTCCGGGCCTCGTCGAGGCCGGGAGCGGTAATGGTCACATGTCCCATTTTCCTGAAAGGCTTCGTTTCGGCTTTACCATAGAGATGGACGTACACGCCGGGCCAGGACATGACCTCTTCAATTCCTTCGTATCGGACAGGGCCGCTGAAACCCTTCTCGCCCAATAGATTCACCATCACTGAGGGCCTGGTGACAGATGTGTCGCCCAGGGGAAGATTGAGCATGGCGCGAAGATGCATGTCGTATTGCGAGGAGACATTGCCTTCAATGGTCTGATGACCGCTGTTATGAGGTCGCGGAGCAATCTCATTGACCAGAACCTGACCTTCTTTGGTGAGAAACATCTCGACAGCCAGCACGCCGGTAAGGTCAATGGCTTCAGCCACCTTTCTGGCCAGTCGGTCGGCAGCAGCCGCAGTCTCCGGAGCAATATCAGCCGGACAAAACAGAAATTCCACCAGGTTTGCCTCGGGGTTAAATTCCATTTCGACCACAGGAAAAGTAGCCATGTCTCCGGATGCATTTCTCGCCACAATGACCGAAATCTCCTTGTCAAAATGGATCATCTGTTCCAGTACGGAAGGTCCCTTCAGTGCAAGAGCAATATCTTCTGAAGTACGAATGGGCTGTACACCTTTTCCATCATAACCACCCTTCCGCAATTTCTGCATGACGGGAAACTTATCGGCGTGCTGAGCAATCTCTGTTTCATCGTTTACCAGCACGAAAGGCGCAGTATCTATTCCGTTAAGCCTGAAGAATTGCTTTTGCAATCCTTTGTCCTGCACAGTTTTCAGTAATGAGGGACGCGGATGAATCTCAATTCCCTCCTCCTCCAGTTTCAACATAGCCTCAAGGTTGACATGCTCAATCTCTATAGTGAGCAGGTCCACTTTCCGGCCAAAATGGAGAACAGCATCGTAGTCAGCGAAATCACCCACTTCGAAGTGATGAGCAATTCCGGCGCAGGGGGCATTAGGTGAAGGGTCGAGAACATCGATGGAAATATCGTAGTTGAGTGCCTGTTGAATCAACATCCTTCCCAACTGACCTCCACCGAGAATTCCGAGACGAAAATCGTGACTATAAAAAGGCTTCTTCATTGCCACAAAGGTATAGAGGAAAGAAAAGACCAAAGAACAGATTGCCATCATTGACAAAGCATAGCGATATTCGCAAAAAACCCCGAAATGAAAACACTAATCTCAGCCTTCATTCTTTTTTCAACGGCCACATTGTACGGGCAAACCCTTAATAACATTGAGTCTGTGGAATACGATCCGGTGAACAGCCGCTTTCTCGTTTCCAACGGCACATCCATCATTGAGGTAGATGGCGATGGCAATCCGGTTGACTACTTCGGAAACGCAACCGCAGATTTCGGAATGGAGGTGATCGGGGATGTGCTCTATACCATCGACAACGGGAATGTCAAGGCCTTTTCTCTGATTACCGGAGAATTACTATCAACCCTGATAATCAGCGAAAGTGGGTTCCTTAACGGCATGGCCAGCGACGGAGTGGGCAGAATATGGGTTACAGACTTCTCTGAAAAGACCATTTATGAGATTACGTTTGATGATGAATTCAATGGCACAGAAGTGATGGTTGTCGATAACACGCTTGTCACACCCAACGGAATTACTTATGATGGCGCCAACAACAGGCTGGTTTATGTTACCTGGACCAACAGCGCTACAATAAGGGCTGTCGATCTCAGTGACTATAGTATAGAAACCCTGGCCACTACGACGGTTACCAATATAGATGGTATTGACCACGATGGAAATGGAAACTTTTATATCGCTTCATGGTCTCCTTCACAAATCAGACATTACTGGAACGACTTCACTGAATGGGAAGTAATTACCACACCTGCACTATCCAATCCTGCTGATATCTGCTATTCAACTGAAACGGATACTCTTGCCATTCCGAATACCGCTACTCAGGAAGTATTTTTTATTGGATTTTCAGCGAATCAAATCGCTGATCAGCATGTTCAGGGAGAGTTAACAGCTACTCCCAATCCTTCTATAGCAAACCCTTCATTGTATTTTACTCTGGAACAAGCGCAGGAATGTGAGATCAATGTATATGCCTCCAACGGTCAGTTGGCAGGAAGCGTTTATAAAGGAATCCTGCCGGCAGGCCGCAACCGGGTGCTCACAGATGGTACACAATTTGCGCCGGGAACATACACAGCTGTAGTTACAGGAGAAG
>JBEAZL010000308.1:0-4463 GCA_041170085.1 Bacteroidota bacterium | reverse complement strand
TGAGTACCGCCACTGTAACCGCTTCCATCTGTGGTAACGGTAATCTGAGTGCCCTGATTGGCTTCAGGACTCAGGAAGCTGATATTGATATCGTACTCGTCTCCCTGACACATATATATGGTATCACAGGGAAGAGCCGCTGTCGAAATCGGTGGAATGTTGGCAGTGAAATCACAAACACTGAACTCAAATGTTTTGTAGTCAAGCCAGTTTACACCGTCAATCTGGTTGTTGCCTTGTCCGTATGGTCCGTTGTACACGTCGGTACAGTTTCCAAAGCGGCCAAACTGGATGTGTTCGTTACCGGAAATTTTATCAGCTCCTACAGTGGCTGGCGTTGGACCAGTGCATCCACCATTACCACCCACGTCACCGTGAGCCCAGTTCATATCCTGGTAGCAGAACTGTACATTGTTTCCTTCACCGAGGACCTCATCATCACCGGCAGTGAGGATGATCTGGTATGTATTGGTCTTGTCAGCGTGATTGGCATAGTAGCCTACATCAACGAAATTGATGAATATAACCCCTGGTTCAACCTTGAAATAAACCATTCCACTTTCGCGGAAATCGTGGTCGGCCCAGAATGCTGCAATGTGGTCATATTGAGGATTGGTGCCATTTGTTGGAACCGGAAATTCATCAGGTGTCCAGTCATAGTAACCACCACCGAACACAACTGTACCTTTTGAGGTCAGGTAAACACTGCTGTATGTCTGACCATAAAAGCAGAAATCCCAGCCAAGGTTTATAGGACCATACCAGCAGTCAACACCCTGTCCTGCACCGCCGCCACAGTTTGGCCAGTCGCCGGGATCGGTAGGGTCGATCATGGTATATGTGTCATCAGGCGTGATATAACATTCGCAGTCTCCACCCGTGAGCATGGCTTTCAGTCCGGCTCCCGGCAGGTACTTGCTCTTGTCTTTGTTTTGCTTGTAAACTTCACCCACTTTCTCCTGGCTGTATCGTGGATCCTGACGGAACAGATCCCAGTCTTCACGGGGCATGTACATCAGTCGGTTGTGATTGTACAACTCTTCTTCTGATAGATCAGGGGAGTAGCGCCAAACGTCTTTGGGTTCCACAGGTTCAGGATAAACCTGTTGTGCCTGAGTTGTGATGAGTGCCATCACGGCCAGTGTCGCCAGTAAAATCTTTCTCATACTAGAGTTCACGCGGTATAGATTATTAAATGGTTTAAGGCTTAGCTAATTGGTTCTTTTTTAAAGGCCGACAAATATAGATGCTCGCGTCAACGGCGCAAAGCCATTGTGCCTGTCTTGTCTTCCACTTTTCCATCACAGGCATCAACACCGGTGATGCGGTATAAGTACTGACCATCAGGCATCGGATTTCCGTATTCATCTGAGCCATTCCAAATCAAATCACCGTCTGTTTTGCTGAAAATCAGTTGGTTCTGGTAATTATATATAAACAGGCCAGTGACAATAATGTTCTCAGACTGACCAGCCGGATCAAATACATCGCTGAATCCATCCCCGTTGGGAGTAAAATAGTTGGCGTCAATTTTCCATGCAGGGGCCCCACCAATGCATATGTTTCGTGATAATTCCGTGATTATTTGACCGTTTTCGTTCAGCACTTCCAGTTGAACCACGTATTCACCGGCATGAGAAAATTCGTACGACGGACTCATTGAGCCTGATACAGGTTGCTCATCGATATACCACCTGTATCCTGCAGCACGGGTGTATTCGGGTATGAACAAGTATTCCAGTCCCATTCCCGGGCTGTTCACAAAAGTGAAGCCGGCAGATACGCTTTCAGCAGCGTAGTTTGTGGTGTTAGACGGAACATTGGGTTTCTGATTTTCTTTTTCCGGATAATCAGGCGTCCCTTTTGTGCTTTTTGACTCTACTTCGTTCTCCGGGCTATCATCCAAAGCAATGGGTGGCGTTATGCCTTCATTCTGAGACAAGGCTTCTTCTTCAGGATCAAGAGCGTTTATAGGGGTGTATATAGTGCTTAATGGTGGCTTCGACCCGGAAGTGGTACTCTCCTCTGCAGGCGATGCAGCTGCCTCTGGCAGTGCCGACTGAATTTCAGAAGCGGATTGTTTGGTTACGGGTGCATCGTTATTCCGGTTAAGGACAGCGATAGTAATGGCACCGACAGCAATTACTCCGGTGGCAATACCCGCCACTTTCATCCATGCCATTTTAACCAGACCGGAGCTGGCACCGGTTGACCCTGCGGTGGCATTCAAACCCGATTGTATGCCATTCCAAAGACCGGGATTCACGGGGCTTTCCACGTTTCCCAGCTTTTCCTGCATCAACTGCCTCAGCTTTTCTTCACTTGTGCTCATTCTCTGATCTACACATTTTTTTCTGTCATCAACAAATTGCGCTTCATCCAGTCACGGGCCTTGAAGAACTGGGTTTTTGAGGTGTTCTCCGAGATTCCGAGCATCTCGGCAATCTCTTTGTGGCTATACCCCTCGACCGCAAAAAGGTTGAAGACAGTTTTATAGCCTGTCGGCATCCTGGCGATCATACTCATTAGTTCATCAGCGGACATGGTGCTTAATGCATTCACATCTTCGCTGTCAAGGTTTACCGCGGTCTCGATCCTGGTGGTGTTCTTCCATTTCACTTCGCGGCGGATGTGGTTCAGGGCCGTGTTCACCATGATGGTTCTTATCCATCCGCCCAGCGGACCACTTCCGCTCCATTGATCCATTTTTTCAAACACCTTGATAAAACCATCCTGGAGTATGTCCTCAGCCTCTTCGCGACTGCCAGCATAACGAAGGCATACGGTCATCATCTTCCCTGCGTGGGATTTGTATACCTCGTATTGCGCCTCTCTGCTGCCTCGCAAACATGCATGTACTAACTCCTGATCGGTCATCGCGCATTCAGCTGTATTGATGCTATACCACCCGGGAAAGTTGTCCGGACCCCTAAAAAAAACCTGAAATGCCCGTTATCTGAGGACGGTGACGTGTCCTTTATACACTTTTTCGTCGCCTGAAGAGAGCTCTTTTACCTCAAGTCTCCAGACATACACATCATTTTGTACAAAGTGATCCCCCCCCATGTAATTGCCGGTCCAAACTTCGCCGGCAGTATTACTTTCAAAGATCCGGTTCCCCCACCGGTCGAATATTACAAATCGATATTTATCGGGGTCAATACCACGAACTATGGGTACAAAAACATCATTGGTTCCGTCATTATCCGGGGTGAATGCATTGGGCACATACACCAATAACACGCTCTCCATAAGGATGAACTGACAAATGCTGTCTTCACATCCAAACTCATTGGTTACTTTCAGACAAACCGGGAAGCTCGCGAGATCTTCGTCTGGAAAGGTGAATATCGGGTTTTGCTCATCTGATTGTCCCAGGCCACCAAAGTCCCAGTCCCAGCTGATTTCACCTGAAGAGAGGTTCTGGAAGTGAACTTCAGTCAGAAGCGTATTCACAGGCTGAGGCTCCCAGGTAAAATCAGGAATCGGATATCCGTGTACTTCGATGGCAACATCTAAAGTGTCGGTGTCTGTACAACCATCAGGAGAGGTTACAGTAAGAACAGGGAAATACGAACCTTCAAATGCATAGGTGTAGGAAAAGTCCGAACAAACGGCCAGTTCACTTCCATCTCCCGTTTCCCAGGTACAATTGCCGAGCATTTCAGGATCTGTGAGGTTGAAAAATTCTACAGTAACGGGATAGCAACCTTCGGCGGCACTGACCTCGAGAATGGCTTCAGGCATTTCATATACGGTCACGAATACTGTATCGCTGGATTCAGGTGTACAGCCATCACTGCCCACAGCGATGTACCATGTGTCGGTCAGCGGACACTGTGTAGTGGTAAATCCAGTATCAATGGTATCTGATGCTATTCCATCAGACGAAATCCAGGTGATGTCTATGGCCCCGGTACCACCACCTGCACCAGACGAAAGATCAACACACTCGCCTTCGCAGATGAACATTTCTGCCTCAGGGCCTGCATTAACGGTAATATCCGGATTGAATACTGCGGATGATGCAAGTGTATCACTCACGCAACCGCTGCCATCTATCGCTATCACGAATAATGTAGTGTCCTGCGAAATAGTTACATCAAGCGGACTTCCTGTCCCCACAAGACATCCGGGGTCGAGTGTGGCACAGTTGTACCATTCATATGTGAAGCCAGTTCCGTCACCGCCAATGGCATTGCCTTCAAAGCTTACAACATCATTCTGGCAGACAACCACTTCATCAAAAGTGGTGTTCAGTTCAATTTCCAGAGAAGATGCAGCGAATGAAACGGAGGTGTCGGCGACACAACCATCAGCATCTGTCATTTCAATGGTGTAAGTACCTGCAGGAAGATCAGGGAAAATACCTGTTGCATTGCTGACCCCTGTTTCCAGAAGAAGATATGAAGTCCCGTTGGCATCGATCGCCTCAATCTGCCCGGTACTGGTTCCAAAACACG
>JBEAZL010000307.1:0-4271 GCA_041170085.1 Bacteroidota bacterium | reverse complement strand
CGGTCCTGAATGATGTCTCTGACATCAGGTGTTGGAAGACCATTTTTCTCATCGAACACTGTGAATGTCTGTCCGTCCGTTTTGTAAAATCCGAATCTCGAACACAGCCACAGGTGACCTGTATTGCCTCGCGTGATGCGGGTGATGGAAGTAGAGGGCAAACCTTCAGCAGGTCCGTAGGCGCGTATCCGTCCCTGGTGGTAGTAAAGCAATCCAAGATCGCGTGTTCCCATCCATAAGGTATCACCCGATTCAACGGCATCGAACAATGTAATTTCAGGAGGGGGGATGTAATAGGGCTGAAATTGCAGCTGGTTCATTTTGTAGATACCGGCACGTGTGACCACCAGCAATTCTTGTCCGCGGGTGATGAAGGATCTGACAACATCTGCACCGTCTTCCTGAGGTGCAAACGGACCGGTAATCGTTCCGTCTTTCACACTGAATACTCCGTTCTCGGTACCGATCATCAGGTTTTTGCTATCGGTTCCGTGGATGCAGTTCACCGAAGCATCGCGCCAGGCATCGCCTAGCGAAAGGGTAGAAATGCCAAAAGGCGAGATCAGTGCAACACCGCCGTTTCCTCCTGCTGCAATGGAACCATCGGGCAGTTCGAAAAGGCAATTTACCTGGTTGGAAGGCAGGCCATCCTGACGGTCAAAATTTTCAAAGTGCCTCCCATCGAAACGGCTCACACCTCCCAGGGTACCCGCCCAGATATATCCCCGGCTGTCCTGAATCATGCATCGCACCTGCGACTGGGCGAGACCATTCCTGACGTTGTACTGCACAAACGAATACTGCTGCGCATACATGTGGCTACACATGAACACAAACAGTATGGACAGTATCCGTTTTATCATTGCTATATCAATGAAATCAGGTGATCATGTTTAAGCGGTCCAGAAATTCCTGCACCTTCCTTCTTGCCACAGGAACCTGGGCTCCATTGCTCAGGATAACCATATTTCCTTCGCTCCTGTTGAATTCCCGGAGGTGATGGACAATATTGATGATATGAGATTTGTGTGTTCTGAAGAACATCATCGGGTCGAGCTTGTCTTCGAACGACTTGATACTTCCACTGCTCACATACTTCTTGCCATCGGCCATGAAGATGGTGGTGTAGTTTTCGCTTGCTTCAAGATGAACGATGTCTACGTTGCGCACCACGGCGAAACCGTCGCGGGTGTGGATGAGTGTTTTTTCAACGCTGTTGGACAGAGCGATGTTATGCAGTATTCGGTTCATCCGGTCGCCGCTTATGGAGACTGGGGCTTTCTGCGAGACTTTCACTTTGGCAACAGCTCTTTGCAGCTCTTCTATATCGATGGGTTTCTCGAGGTAGTCGATGGCATTCTCTTTAAAAGCCCTGATGGCATGTTCGCGGAAGGCAGTGGTGAAGACAAGCTGAAAAGGTTTTTCTTCCAGGCTTTTCAGGAATGAGAACCCATCTTCGCCCGGCATCATGATATCGAGAAAAACGAGATCCGGAGTTACCTCCTGGAGGGTTTTCCGGGCTTCGGATGCGCTTCCCGCCAGAAATATCTCGCCGATACCCTCGCAGTATTCTTCCAGTAACATTTTAAGGTTTTCGCGTGCAAAGGGTTCATCGTCGACAATCAGTACGGAAAGCATGAAGGGTTTTTTACAGAACGGAAAAATACAAAGTCACGGGCAATTGCCCCCTAGCTGCCTGCTATGCGGCGTCTGACAGCGGCAACGGCGTTCAGCAATTCCTCAGTATCTATGGGTTTGAGCACCAATTGCGCGGGTTCAAGGCCGAATTTCTCGAGCGCCGACTCAGCATAATGTCTGAACGCTGTTACGAGAACAACATCGAATAACCTGTTTTCAAATGACTCAATGAGCTCGATTCCCTCTGTGCCGGATGGCATTCGGATATCGACAAAGACTAGGTCTGGCTGAAGGTCGGTGATTTTTTGCCTGCCTTCCGTGACATTCCCGGCCGAGCCCAGCACCTCTATTTCCGGGCAATATTCGGCTAGCATCATGTGCAGGTTCTCCCGCGCATGAAATTCATCGTCGATGATAAGGGCTTTGATCACGTCAGATAGTCAGCGGATTCAATTCGCTAAGTGCAAGATAACGGGATTGGAGCTTCGGACACTGGCATTGGTTAATAAACTACCCTGAGCTGAACCTTGGGGTTCTTCGTTGGTTACCTTTGCATACAATTCCTATTGATATGTCAGAGCGCAAACGCATCCCCACTTCAGTATATGCAGAGATGACCCCCAATCCGGCGGCAATCAAGTTTGTTGCTGACCGTATGCTCATTTCGGGCGGTATTCAGGTAGAGTATCGGAACAAGACCGAGGCTAAAAATTCATCGCCCCTTGCTGAAGAGTTGTTCAACTTCCCGTTTGTTTCGACGGTTTTTGTAAGCAGCAATTTCGTGACGGTGGTCAAGGATAATTCCATTGAGTGGGACATGATTCTGATGCAGCTGCGCGAGTATATCCGCGAATGGCTCATGGATCATGAGATTGCTGTAACAACTGTACCAGCCGAGCTGATGGAGCGCGGAAGAGAGGTATATCAGGAAGAAGCAGGTCACGCTGCTTCCATGGACTACAGCGGTATGGAAGCTACCGAATACGACGAAGAGATCAGGGCATTGCTCGATGAATTTGTTCGTCCTGCGGTTGAAATGGATGGTGGAGCCATTCATTTTATGGCCTATCAGGACAAGAAAGTTTTTGTTCAGCTGAAAGGCTCATGCAGTGGCTGCCCATCTTCTACGGCCACTCTCAAAGGGGGAATTGAAAATCTCCTCAAGGCGAAAATGCCGGGAGTAGTAGAAGAGGTCGTGGCTGAATCAGCCTGATCACTGAATCACGGGAAGGTCGAACGAGATATAGCCGATCACCTTCCAGATTTCGCGCACATCTTCCTGTTCCACAGTGAATGGAACGTACATGGGATTATCCGAGCCAAGAAGGAATCCTTTTTTGGCTGAGGCTTTTTCGAGAAGTCTTTTGTAGACAATTCCCTCTGAATCGGTCACGAACACGTAGCAATCGTTCTTGCGCAGAGCTGACCAGGTATCAACAAATTGTCCTATAACGTATGATCCGCTCGGAATAGGCAACATGCTGTCGCCCGAGATCTGAAACAGTCGATAAGTAAATGATGGTGCAACTTCGCGAATGGGCAGGTCGAATACGGGCAGACCTTCGATGTATTCGGGATCTCCGTATCCCCGCAGATATCCCGCCGCGGCTTTCACCGGAACAACGGATATTCTTTCATTTCCGGTCGCGCTGTCAACGGCAACGGTGAGTACACGCAGGTTGTCGCCGGCAGAAGGAGTGGCGGAAGCCTTGCGACCAATCATCTGATCGACAGATATACCAAATAATTTGGCAAATTTCTGCAGGGTGGCGATGCTGGGCTCGGCCCGACCTTCTTCGTAAGCGCCGATAACAGACCTGTTTAGTCCCGTTTCATCGGCCAGTGACTGCTGTGTGAAGCCCTTTGACTTTCGCAAAGAGGCGAGATTTTCTGCAAATGAAGACATATCAGATGGTGAGTTTTCGTTGCTAAAATAATTAGAAATATTGAAATAGGGTTTATTCGGGTATTTCAGACATTACCTTTAGGCGAACTTTTTCAGGCATTAGATTGCTTGAAAGGTTTGAACTATCTGTTATACACATGAGAAGAAGCCTCACTGGCGCAGTGCTCTTGCTGCTCATTTTTTGTGCATACCAAGGTGTGGCGCAATCGCATGTATGTGGCCATGATCACGTTCACGATCAAAGCTGCGGACTCATTGCACTTAATGAGAACAACTTCACCTTCGTTCCACCTCCAGCCGACTATGTGCCCTGGGAAGACCGAACTGTCGTGATCAGTGTGAACTACACAGGTTTTACCGTTCAGGCGCAAACGGCATTTCAGTATGCCGTTGACATCTGGGCCAGTGTATTGTCTTCGAATGTGCCCATCGTGATTAATGCCAATTTCACCGGTCTTACGGGAGGAACGCTGGGCTTTGCGTCTGCCGAGGATTTTCGCCGAAATTTTGCCGGAGCACCGCTTACGGATACATGGTATCCTATTGCCCTTGCGAATAAACTCGCAGGAAGCGATCTCGCCAATGGCTTTGTCGACATCGACTGCACCTTCAATTCCAACTTTACCTGGTACTATGGAACGGATGGAAATTGTCCGGCAGGTCAATATGATTTTGTGACTGTGGTACTGCATGAATTGTGTCACGGACTCGGTTTTCTGGGTTTCGG
>JBEAZL010000306.1:0-9438 GCA_041170085.1 Bacteroidota bacterium | reverse complement strand
TGCGGAAATCCAGAGCCTGAGCGGCAGTGAGAAGTTCGATGCCGATAATGCTTTGAACGTTGTTCAGTACCCTCAGACATCGTGTAGCACCGTTGGCTCCCATGCTCACATGATCTTCCTGACCGTTGCTGCTATCGATGGTATCGACCGTGGTCGGTGTGCAAAGCTGTTTGTTCTGACTTACCAGCGATGCGGCCGTGTACTGCGGAATCATAAATCCGCTGTTTAGACCGGCATCAGACATCAGAAAAGCCGGAAGCCCTCTTTGACCGGAAATGAGCTTGTAGGTTCTTCGCTCACTGATGCTGCCGATTTCTGCAAGGGCAATGGACAGCAGGTCAAAGACCAGCCCGAGTGGCTGTCCGTGGAAATTGCCTCCGCTGATAATTCTTTTTTCTTCAGGAAATATGATGGGGTTGTCTGTTACGCTGTTGATCTCGGTTTCAACGACCTGTCTGGCATAGCTCATGGCATCGGCAGATGCACCCAGTACTTGTGGAATACAGCGGAAACTATATGGGTCCTGCACATGCTCGCGATGCACCTGTTGCATCGGGCTGTGACTGATCAGGTGCAACATGGCTTCGGCAACTTTCTTCTGACCGGCATGAGGCCTTACCACGTGCGTGAAGGGTTCGAAGGGTTCCTTGCGGCCCATAAAGGCCTCAAGACTCATGGCAGCGACCTCAAGAGATCTGTCGAAGAGTTGATCGGCCCGGTCAAGGATGTGGCAGGCAAATGCGCTCATGAACTGTGTTCCATTGATCAGCGCAAGCCCTTCCTTGGCTCCCAGTTCAAGCGGCTCCATACCGTATGCGGAAAGTGCTTCCCGCGAAGAGATCTTTTTACCCTCCACATACACCTCACCTTCGCCGATAAGTGGCAGGGCAAGATGAGCAAGGGGAGCAAGGTCCCCGCTGGCACCCAGTGATCCGGACTCATATACAACCGGATATATGCCCAGGTTGTAGAAATCTGCGAGTCGCTGCACGGTAGCTCTCGCAACACCGCTGTGCCCAAGGGCCAGTCCCTTCACCTTCAGCAGCAACATCCATTTTACCACCTCTTGCGGAATCTCGTTACCCATCCCGCAAGCATGGCTTACCAGCAGATTGCGCTGCAGCAATGCGAGATCTTCTTTGGGTATGATGGTATTGCAGAGGGCACCAAATCCTGTGTTGATGCCATAAACCGGATCTCCTCCGGCGGCAATGGATTCTTCGAGGTACGCCTTGCAACGGTCAATACGTTCACATTCTTCCGCGCTCAGGACCAACTTGTGTCCGGATAAGATAAAGGCGCTTAATTCAGCAATGGTATGGGGCATGGCGCGAAGATAATCCCCATCCCGAAGGGGGCAAACTATGGGCAACATGGTTTCTGCCCGCTCATCGGGCTGCAAAACCTTTTGTCACGCCCTGATTTCGGTTTGGCACACCGGAATTACCTTTGCGCCTCAAAATCAATTGAAACCACTATGAGAAAATTTCTCTCACTGATTCTGGTGTTCATGCTTGCAGCCGGGTCTGTATCTGCACAGAACATCCAGTTCACCGAATATGATCTGGATAATGGTCTGCATGTCATCCTGCACGAGGACCACAGTACACCGATTGTTGCCGTAACCATCATGTATCATGTAGGTTCAAAGAACGAGACTGCAGGACGAAGCGGTATGGCTCACTTCTTCGAGCACCTGCTCTTTGAAGGTTCGGAAAACATTGGCCGCGGACAGTATTCGAAGTATGTTGAAAACGCCGGCGGAGGACTGAATGCGAATACCAGCTTTGACCGCACTTTCTATTATGAGCTGCTGCCAAGCAATCAGCTGGAACTGGGTCTCTGGCTCGAGAGCGAGCGCCTGCTTCACGCTAAAGTTGAGTCTGTAGGTATCGAAACCCAAAGGGAGGTAGTGAAAGAAGAAAAGCGCCAGCGCATCGACAATCAGCCTTATGGCAACCTGCTCGGAGAAACTATGGCCAGATCATTCAAAGTACACCCCTACAAGTGGATGCCTATAGGCAGCATGGACGACCTCAATGCAGCTCAGGATATAGACTTCGTAAATTTTTACAAGACCTTTTATGTGCCCAACAATGCAGTGCTCAGCATAGCCGGTGATATCGATGTAGAATCCACCAAAAAGCTCATCGATAAATACTTCAGCGGAATTCCGAAGGGTAAGATTGAAATACCACGTCCGAATGTGGTTGAACCCACCCACCAGGGTGAAGTGCGCGACACGGTTTGGGTGAAAGATCAGCTGCCGCTGGTTGTTCAGGCATATCACATTCCTGCTCAGGGAACCACAGACTATTACGCTGTGGATATGCTCAATCAGCTTTTGTCGCAGGGTGAAAGCTCACGACTGAACCGCTCTGTTGTAGACGAAAAGGAATTGGCTTTGTTCTGCGGAGCTTTCTCCTTTGGTCTTGAAGATCCCGGACTCACACTGGGTTTTGCCATGTGTAATATGGGCATTGATCCGGGTAAGGTTGAGGAGGCAATGAATGAGGAATTTGATAAGGTGAAAAAAGAACTCATCTCTGAAAAGGAACTTCAGAAACTGAAGAATCAGATCGAGAATGATTTCGTTTCCCGCAACAGCACCGTAGCGGGCATTGCTGAAAGTCTCGCCAACTATCACATGTACTTCGGAGATACAAACCTGATCAATACTGAAATTTCAAGATATCAGGCCGTAACCCGCGAAGACATCATGAATGTGGCCAAAAAGTACTATGACAAGGCCAACAGGGTTGTTCTGTATTTCATGCACGATCCTGAATTGTTGAAACAATAACCTGTCAATCTCCAAGAACGAATGAAAACGTACAAGATATATACCGCAGCCTTTCTCATGATGGTTCTGGCTGCATGTTCAAATGTGGGCAAACTCGACAGGTCAAAAGTTCCTGCGCCCGGTCCTGCTCCGGCCATTCAGATTGGCCAGTATCAGACCTTCGAACTCTCGAACGGACTGAAGGTGATTGTAGTTGAAAACCACAAATTACCTCGTGTTTCTTATCGCATTACACTGGATACCGATCCGGTTCTCGAAGGTTCAAAGGCCGGATACGTAGCTATGGCAGGTGATCTGATGCGCAACGGCACCTCAAACAGGACCAAATCTCAGATTGACGAGACCATCGATTTCATCGGTGCAGACCTCAGTACTTCCGCCACCACTGTGGGTGGCTCTTGCTTATCGAAGCACTCTTCTGAATTGCTGGACGTGATGAGCGATGTGTTGCTCAATCCTTCATTCCCTGAGGCCGAGATCGAGAAGTATCGCAAGCAGACCTTGTCCGGACTAGCCAGCCAGAAAACAGATCCCAATGCCATTTCAGGTATAATCGGAAACCTGGTGAAGTACGGAAAGAACCATCCTTATGGTGAGTCGGAAACTGAGGAATCAGTCAAGGCTATCGTTCGCGATGACCTGGTGAATTACTACAATAGCACTTTCAAACCTAATGTGGCTTACCTCACCATCATCGGTGACATTACTCCCGAAGTAGCCAAAGCCCATGCTGAAAAGTATTTCGGAGGCTGGAAGCGCGGCAATGTAAATGCCGTCAATCACAAAACCCCGTCTGCTCCGGTGGCCAATGAGGTGGTGTTTGTGCCTGTTCCGGGTGCAGTGCAGAGTGTAATAGACATTACGTACGCCATTGATCTGAAGCCTGGAACCCAGGAGGCCATCACTGCGGGTGTATTGAATAATGTACTCGGTGGTAGTGGTTTTCAGGCCCGTCTGATGCAGAACCTCCGCGAAGACAAGGCTTATACCTATGGTGCTTATTCTTCTATCAGCTCTGATGAATTCGTGGGTGAGTTCTCTGCTGGTGCAAGCGTGCGCAATGAGGTGACGGATTCATCGGTTACTGAATTTCTCTTTGAAATGGATCGCCTTACCAAAGAGCTGGTGGCCGACAGCACTTTACAGATCGTAAAGAATATCATGACCGGAAGCTTTGCCCGATCACTCGAAAGTCCTCAGACTATTGCCAATTTTGCGCTGAACATCGAGAGGTATAAACTGCCGAAAGACTACTATCAGACTTACCTGCAGAAGCTGAATGCGGTAACTGCAGAAGATCTTCTCGCCGCAGCGAAGCGTTATATCAAGCCTTCAAACTGTTACATCACAGTAGTAGGTAATAAAGATGTGGCAGCCAGTCTGGATAAGTTCGCAGCATCGGGCAAGGTTACCATGCTGAATCCTGATGGTACACCTTATACCGACCTCGAACCTATGCCTTCGGGGATGACTCCGCAAATCATCCTGAACAACTACATCTCAGGAATCGGCGGCACAGAAAGGCTGGGCAAGATTACCTCCTTTGAACAGACCGGTTCAATGAGCGTACAGGGTATGTCGCTGGGCATGACCCTCAAGGGTAAAGGCAACAAGAAGTTTTCGATGTCTGTGACCATGGCAGGTACCGAGTTGCAGAAAGTGATTTTCGACGGCGAGAAGGCTGCCATGATGGCCATGGGACAGAAACAGGAAATGGAGGGTGCAGAACTTCTCCAGGCCAAAATGCAGGCGGATATGATGGCTGAGCTTCATTACACTGAATATGGCATTACACCAGAAGCAAAGGGAATTGCAACTTTGAATGGCAACAAATACTACGTTCTGGAACTGAAGGATAAGGATGGCAAGACAACAAGCACAGACTACTTCGATGTGAAGACCGGTTTGCGATATAAGTCTGTCTCTGTCAGCGAAGCTGATGGACAGTCTATGACATCTGAAACCATTATTGAAGAATATCTTACAGTCGACGGAATCAAGGTTCCGGGCAAAGTGAAGCAGATTGCAGGCGGACAAAACATCGATATGACTACAACCACCGTAGTGTGGAATGGCAAGATCGATGACGCGGAATTTGTAATCAAATAAATTCAGCTCACTCAAAACACAACGGGGAAGCGGGAAACTGGTTCCCCGTTTTAGTTGATGGATGTTTGATAAGTGCTCATGCGGTTTTCGCAAGGCCTGAACGGTGTACAGGTATCTTGCACATCAAATCTTTGTGCATGAAATTGAAATGTATTGCTTTGGCCTGTGCACTCATGTCTGCCTCAGCGCAGGTATGTGCCCAGACTGACAGCACTTCGGCAAAAGCACAGCATACACCTGTCAGCCTGCAGTTTGCATTCAATTATGGAATGCTGCAGGCAAATACTTCTGCTTTTCTGGTGAGCGATTCGCTGGGCTATGGATCTGTTTCGCCCATAGGTGCTCCAGGTTTATCGGCTGGTGTTTTTTACGAAGGACGCATCGCCGGAGAGCGCAGCGAATGGACATGGAGGGCAGGGGTAGAGCTTCAGTATTCCGGCGCCTTTCTGGAATACGATAAGAAGAAAAAGAACAAAGAGGAATACGCTATACATCCCTTATCTGCGCAGTTACCCATACAGTTTGCATGGTATAAAAATCCGGTTTACCGGAATGTGGATATTGAATTGTATTCGCGGACGAGAAGTTCAATTGCTCCCGTGTTGGGATTGCGTCCCGGCTTTCCGCTCGGATTTGCCTCATCAGTTCATCCGGAGCTGAACGATTACTTTGCCTATGCTGATGTTGGAGCCGAGATGAGTTTCAAACTCAAGAGCAATGTGATGACCCTGCAACTGACCTATGGCCGGGATTTACTCCAGAGGCTGGCGACGGGCAGCTCTGATGAATACAATATTCCGGTCAGCAATTTGTTCCTTCACCAGATTACCCTCAGGGCATCATTCTTTTAACTCTGATGTTGCGTTGGAACTTTTTAGTGAGCTTTCGGAATACAGAGAATTGATGGATTTTCAATCGAGTAATTTGGTTTAAGGGATGTACCCCCGGTACTGTTCATAAAATGCGGCAGGACTCAGGATGGGTATGAAACCCGCAATTATTTTCGTGCTATGGGCGAGATGGTTATCAAACTGGAACATGCGCAGATTGCGCAGGATGACAATGTAGTTCTTCGCGATGTCAATCTCGAAGTGTTTGCCGGTGAGTTTGTTTACCTCATTGGCCGCACCGGCAGCGGAAAAAGTAGTTTGCTGAAGACACTTTACGCTGACTTACCGCTGAAGGGTGGCAAGGGGATGTGCTGCGGATATGATCTCTCAACAATCCGACGCCGTCAGGTTCCATACCTCCGGAGAAAGCTGGGTATCGTATTTCAGGATTTCGCTCTGCTCACCGACCGTACGGTGAATGACAACCTGGATTTTGTTCTCAGGGCGACCGGATGGTCTGATAAAAAGGCCATCTCCAATCGCATGCAAAGCGTGCTTGAACTCGTGAATCTGGAAGGTAAGGGACACAAGATGCCACATGAATTGTCGGGTGGTGAGCAGCAGCGCGTAGCTATTGCACGGGCCCTGCTCAATACGCCTCACGTCATTCTCGCCGATGAGCCCACCGGAAATCTGGATCCTCAGACTTCAGTGGAAATTCTGAATCTCCTGCTGGCTATTTCGCACAGCGGAACGGCTATTGTCATGGCATCGCATGACTTCGATACCATGCGCCGCTTTGAATCAAGGGTGATTATCTGCTCCGATGGTCAGCTGACGGAAAAGGAGAACATCGCTCAGGTAAGCACAACACATTGACGGATGCAGGAGCGACCGCTCATCAGCATCATTATTCCGACGTACAACTCCGGAGATACGCTGGGTGCGGCTCTGCGAAGTGTCCGCAATCAGTCATACTCAAATCTCGAAGTGCTCGTCATCGACGGGGCCTCACGTGATAGCACGGCTGACATCGCGGCTTCGTCAGGCATAGGGAACCTGAAGTTTCTCTCGGAACCCGACAAGGGCATTTACGACGCCATCAACAAAGGCATCGGAAGATCAACAGGAGACTGGATCTATGTACTCGGTTCTGATGACATACTTGCCGCTCCTGAGGTCATGGAAAGTCTCGCAGAATCCATCCGCCCGGGTGATACATACATCTGCGGATGCATTGAAAATATTGGGGTAAAAAATCGCTTTGTCCCTCACATTCATTGCAGCGATCTTGGCCAGGAAATGAACTGGAAAAACAAATTGCACCAGCAATCGGTGATATATCATCGATCCTTGTTCGGTACGGATTTGTTCAACATTCAGTACAAAGTGCTGGCAGATTATGATTTTCATCTCGCCATGAGAAACGCCGAAGTGCAGGGCCGTAATATCAGGCTCATGGTGGCGAAATGTGCCGCTTCCGGATTGTCCAAGCGCTTCCCTTTAGCTCTGTACAAAGAGGAACTGATGATCAAGTTTCGGAGGCTGAATCTGATGCTGGCACTTGTGAATGTGCCCTGGGTATGCCTCAAATTTGTGATGAAGTTGTTTGGACGTCGCCGCTGATTATGTATACATGAATTCCCACGCACTCCGGTAATATCCCCGGTTTTCGCACCACGACAGGAATTCACTGTAGAATTTATCATTTCCAAGAGTGGCACTGTCGCCAACGATGACCAGTTTCATCCGGGCCCTCGTCATGGCCACATTCATTCTTCGGTAATCCTTCAGAAACCCGATCTCTCCCTCTGCATTGCTGCGGACCATGGATATGTATATTATATCGCGCTCCTGTCCCTGAAATGAATCGACTGTGTTTACCGTTACCCATTCATCACCTGCAAAACTATCGCGCAGTGCATCTACCTGAGCCCTGTACGGCGATATGATACCGATGTTCTCATGTTTCACCCCGGAATCCCGCAATGACTGAAGGTGCCTGAGAATGAGATTGGCTTCTTCTTCATTCGTCAGCGAGCTGTTGTTGGGACCCTCTTTTTCATCGAATCCGCAACCTGCAGTGTCTATGAACTCCAGGGGCTGTGGTGAGCAGACCAGGGTTCTTTGTGCAACCGAAGGATGTGCTTCCAGCTGTCCATGGTAAAAAGACTGGTTTGAAAAAGCCATGATCTCCTCGTGCATCCGGTATTGAGTGCGGAGAAGCACAGCATGAGTCTGACGTTCGATGATCTTTTCAATCAGTGTTTTCGATAGTCCTTTCCGCGCAGCCTCCTGACTTTTCACTGTGGGCGGCAACTGCATCGGGTCTCCGGCCATAATAACGCGCTGTGCCTTTTGCACAGGAACCCAAACGGCAGGTTCAATGGCCTGACCGGCTTCATCGATAAATACGGTTTCAAATTCGCGGCCGCTCAGATATTCATGCATGCTGCCTATCAAGGTACAAGTGATGACCTGGGCATCATCGAGAACTTTCTGGACAAGATAGTTTTCCATTTCACGCGCTTCGCGGTTCAGGTTCTTCGCTTCCTGAAGCAATGCCTTTCTCTGTTCCTGCTCCTCGCGGCCGAACTGGCGCCGGTATTTCCCGGCAATCTTTCGCATTTCAATGGCGCGCTTCTTCAGTTCCTTGATTTGCTTCGTCTCTTTCATTCCCGCGAGAATGGCATCCAGTGTATGTGCTGTGGTGTCTTCTTCTACACGGGCAAGATTTCCGATGCGCACTGTGCGCAATCCCCGGGCAGAGCAACTTCTGGTAAGGTGATCAGTGGCTGCATTGCTTGGGGCACAGACAAGGACCTGTTTTTCCTTTTCAAGAACCCTTGCAATGGCTCCGGTCAGCGTAGTTGTTTTTCCTGTGCCCGGAGGTCCATGAACCACTGCCACATCCTGCGCTTCAAGAATGGTTTTCACAGCAGTATTTTGCGAGTCATTCAGCGCATCAGAAGGATCGTACTTCACCGGATAAAATTCCGGAGAGGCATATCCCAGCAGCATATCGCGCAAAACTTTTCCTCTTCCTTTCTCGATGTTGATGAAGAAACTCAGTGCCCTGAACATTTCATCATACGATTTGGAATCGAAGAGCAGGTTCACACCAATCTTGCCCAGATCAAGCCATTCGGGCAATTCGTCGGCGCGGAAGAAAATCTTCATTCTGCTGTCATCGACATAGCCGATCGTTCCCTGAAGGGTATGTTCTTTTTCATCCTGAGCGGCAGAGAAAAGGCTGACCGGAGAAGCCTGGGAGAAGTGATGCTGCAGTTGATCACCGGGGTTTCTTTCCACCACTACAAACGGGTATGCACCCAGTCCATAGCCGGTATCTGTAATGCGCAGCGGAAACCATGTGAGACCATTTTTCTTGCGCTCCTGAATACTGGATGCGCGCAACAGAGCTTCGTGTTGCTGGTAGTCTTCCTGTTGTTCTATGCGCAGGGTCTCGGCAAGTTTCCCCAGTTCTGTGATCGCGTCCATCGGGCACAAAAAAAGGGCGGTCTGCACAGACCGCCCCTTGTTGAATGCATTTATTTATCAACGGTCCTTTCGAAGGAGGGTAAGGTGTCCTTCGTAGTATTCAAAGTTGCTGTTCTTGTTCACACCGAGAATGAAGAAGTATGTTCCTTCAGGTGCATCTTCTTCAGATGGTGTCCAGTTGTTGTTGTAGTTGTC
>JBEAZL010000305.1:0-5605 GCA_041170085.1 Bacteroidota bacterium | reverse complement strand
GGTGGTTATCCGAGGTATGACTTCAGGATCTTGGAGCGACTTGTGTGCTTCAGTCTCCTGATTGCCTTTTCCTTGATCTGACGAACGCGCTCGCGTGTCAGGTCGAACCTCTCTCCTATCTCTTCGAGGGTGAGCGGATGTTCTCCGTTCAGTCCGAAGTAAAGACGTATTACATCTGCTTCTCTGCTGGTGAGTGTACGGAGTGATCTTTCGATCTCGCGGCGCAAACTCTCGTGCATCAGATCTGTATCCGGTGGCGGAGAGTCGTTGGTCTGCAACACATCGTACATGGTGCTGCTGCTGTCGTCACCGTCCTTCAGTGGCGCGTCCATACTCACATGGCGGCCGCTGTTGCGGAGACTCTGCTTCACCTCGTCGAGCGTCATTTCCAGCACTTCTGCAAGTTCTGCGGGTGTCGGAGGACGTTCAAACTCCTGTTCCAGCTTGGCGAATGCCTTATTGATCTTGTTGATAGAACCGATCTTGTTGAGCGGAAGCCTTACGATACGGCTCTGCTCGGCCAGTGCCTGCAGGATACTCTGACGAATCCACCAAACGGCGTAAGAGATAAACTTAAATCCGCGGGTTTCATCGAAACGCTGGGCCGCTTTGATCAGTCCAAGGTTGCCCTCGTTGATCAGGTCGGGAAGCGACAGTCCCTGATTCTGGTACTGCTTGCTCACCGATACAACGAACCTCAGGTTAGCCTTGGTCAATTCTTCCAGTGCCACCTGATCACCCTGCTTGATGCGCTGGGCCAGTTCCACCTCGCGCTCCGCCGTGATGAGGTTTACCCGGCCGATTTCCTGGAGGTATTTGTCCAGCGAAGCGGTCTCACGGTTGGTAACCTGCTTGGTGATTTTTAACTGTCTCATGTTCTGACTATAGGGTTTTAAAACGTGTAACTATCTGCCTATGCCTGTTGCAATACGAGGAAACGTGCTCCTCTGTTGCAAGCTTAACTATTTTTAGTCTCTCGGTCTTCTGTCATCTGACCTGCGGGGGCCGTCGTGTCTGCGCGGACCATCGTGGTGACGGCGGGGTTCCTCTTCGGGCATTCCCTCCGGACGTGGCAGCAACACCTTTCTGGAAAGTTTAAGCTTTCCTGTCTTCGGGTCTTTCCCAATCACCTTGAATTTCACCAGGTCTCCGACATTGATCACATCGGTTACATTCTCAATCCGCTTCCAGTCGAGCTCGCTCACGTGAATCAGTCCATCCTGTCCGGGAACTATTTCTACAAACGCTCCGAAAGGCTGAATTGTTTTCACAGGACCTTCGTACTCCTCGCCTATTTCCACTACACGTGGGAATGCGATATCGCGAACACGCTTCTCGGCAGCCTTCATGCTTGGACCGTCTACAGACGAAATCTCAACTGTGCCCTTGCCGTCTGCTTCTTCAATGGTGATAACAGTTCCGGTAGTGCGCTGGATTTCCTGGATGATCTTACCACCAGGGCCGATAATGGCGCCAATCACTTCAACAGGAACGTCGAAGCTGATCATACGCGGAGCGTGTGGCTTGTAATCTTCACGTGGCTTATCCATCGTCTTCAGAATCTCGCCCAGAATATGGTCGCGACCCAGTTTGGCCTGATGAAGGGCATCGCGCATCATCTGCATGCTCAGACCCTTGATCTTGATATCCATCTGACAGGCTGTAATACCTTTCGATGTACCAGTAACTTTAAAGTCCATATCTCCGAGGTGGTCTTCGTCGCCGAGAATGTCGGAAAGTACTGCGTACTTGCCTGTCTTTTCATCGGTAATAAGACCCATGGCGATACCGGATACAGGAGATGTGATTCGCACACCTGCATCCATAAGAGCCAGAGTTCCGGCGCAAACTGTAGCCATAGAAGAACTTCCGTTCGACTCCAGGATATCAGATACTACTCGGATGGTGTAAGGACATACATCCTGAGCCGGGATAACCGGCTTCAGTGCGCGCAGAGCGAGGTTTCCGTGTCCGATTTCCCTGCGGCTTGTAGCGCGGATCGGGCGTGCCTCACCGGTGCTGTATGGCGGGAAGTTGTAGTGGAGCAGGAAACGATCATTGCGAACCTCAATGGCTGCATCGATCATCTGCTGGTCAAGTTTGTTACCGAGTGTTACGGTAGTCAGCGACTGAGTTTCACCACGGGTGAAAACGCTTGAACCGTGAGGCCCGGGAAGAACATCCACTTCAGACCAGATAGGACGAACCGTATGTGTATCGCGGCCATCGAGTCGGATTCCCTCATCGAGAATGAGGTTTCTCATGGCTTCCTTCAGGCAGTCGTGAGCAAACTTATTCAGCAGGAACGACTTGGCATCCTTCTCTTCATCGCTGAAGCGAGCCTCGAATTCATCCTGAATCTTGGCAAAAGCTTCGCCTCTTTCTTTCTTGTCGCTTGGCTTCTTAACAGCCTCATAGTATTTCGCGTAGCACTCATCCCAAACGAGCTTTTTCAATTCCTCGTCTTTAGGTTCGTGCTCGTATGAGCGCTTGGTAGCTGACTTTGGTACCATGGCAGACAGCTCGCGCTGTGCCTGACACTGGGTTTTGATGGCAGCATGTGCGAGTTCGAGGCAGTGAATCATTTCTTCTTCGCTCACCTCTTTCATCTCGCCCTCAACCATTACGATGCTATCGTCACTTCCGGCGACCATCAGGTCGATATCGGCGTGCGACAATTGCTCTCGGGTAGGGTTGATGAAGAATTCGCCATTGATTCTTGCCACGCGAACTTCTGAGATTGGTCCGTTGAACGGAATATCAGAAACTGCGAGAGCAGCTGAAGCGGCAAGACCGGCAAGGCTGTCGGGCATGTTCTGCTTGTCAGCTGAGATCAGGTTAACGACTACCTGCGTTTCTGCATGGTAATCATCCGGAAACATCGGGCGCAGCGCGCGGTCGATGAGTCTGGCCACAAGAATCTCGTCGTCGTAAGGACGTGCTTCGCGTTTGAAGTAACCGCCCGGGAATCGTCCGGCAGCGGCATATTTTTCACGGTATTCTACGGTGAGGGGCAAGAAATCTAATCCTTCTTTGGCTTCCGGGCTTGAAACTACTGCGGCAAGCAGCATGGTGTCGCCCTGTCGCACCACCACGGAACCATCGGCTTGTTTGGCAAGCTTTCCTGTCTCGATGGTAATCGGTCGTCCATCTCCCAGGTCGATGATTTTGGTAATTGGTTTAACGGTCATATTGAATAAATAATGTCTGTGTTATGAAACACAAAAAGGCAATTGTGTTCAATTGCCCTTTCGTGAGTTATGATCTTGATATGCGGTTATCTCCTGAGATCAAGTTCCTTCACAATTGCACGGTAGCGGGTGATATCGTTCTTGTGGAGGTAATCCAGGAGGCTCCTGCGCTTACCCACGAGTTTAATCAGGGAGCGCTGGGTGTTGAAATCCTTTTTGTTCTGCTTGAGGTGCTCGGTCAGATGACTGATTCTGAAGCTGAAAAGGGCAATCTGAGCTTCAGTGGATCCTGTGTCCTTTTCGCTCTTGCCATACTTTGAGAAAAACTCTTTCTTTTTGTCTGTAGTAAGGTACATGCCAATACTTGTGTAAGTGATTATTATGTTATCCTTTAAATAAAGGGTTGCAAATATACGACGAAAAAGGGCTCGGCCAATGAAAAATCAGCAGCGGGCCAGAAATGAATCAGAATACTGATAATCAGTTCGTTTCAGGAGCAAGCAACTTCAACGACAGGGAAAGCTTGTCTTTCATTTGCTTCCTGTCCACGATGTAATCCACGAAGCCATGTTCCAGCACAAACTCCGCGCTCTGGAATCCGGGAGGCAGATCTTTCTTGATGGTCTCCTTCACTACCCTTGGGCCGGCGAAACCGATGAGTGCCTTAGGCTCAGCAACGTTCAGATCGCCGAGCATGGCAAACGAAGCTGTTACTCCTCCGGTGGTCGGGTCAGTCAGGATTGAAATATAAGGAAGGCTGGCATCGGCAAGTTGTGTGAGCTTGGCAGAGGTCTTGGCCATCTGCATAAGCGAAAAACCGGCTTCCATCATCCTGGCTCCTCCGCTCTTCGAAATACAGATGAAAGGACATTTGTTGCGGATAGCATGATCCACCCCGAGTGCAAACTTCTCTCCCACCACAGATCCCATAGAACCGCCAATGAACCCGAAGTCCATACAAGCAATAACCACAGGCACATCATTCATCTTTCCGTAACCCACCCTGATGGCATCCTTCAGACCTGATTTGCGGATGGTTTCACGGATACGGTCTTTATAGTTCTTGGTATCGGTAAACTCAAGCGGATCCCCGCTGGTGAGGTTCGCACCAATTTCTTCTGTATCACCTTCATCGAACAGAATCGAAAAATATTCATCTGAACCGATGCGTTCATGATAAGAGCATTTTGAGCACGTCCAGTTATGATGTGCGTGTTCCTCGGAGGTCATCACATTCTTACACTCCGGACATTTATACCACAGGCCTTCCGGAATTTCCTTCTTCTCCTTGCTCTTTGTGGTAATACCCTGCTTGATTCTCTTAAACCAACCCATTCGAAAACGATTTGGAAATTATCCCCTCTTTGTTGTGAGGGGCCGGCAAAGATGGTCAGAAACCAATTACGGTGGTCAGATTCTTCTCTTTGTTATAAATATCAGAGAACAATACCTTGATCGTCACTGAGTTGCTTTCAGCATCCAGTGTGGCAATATCACCTTTAACGCTCTTTACAGGCTTTTCGAAGGTCATAACGCCAGAAATGGTGAGCATGCCATCCATCATTTCGATGTCTTCGGCTGAACTCTCCTCGGTTTCGCTATCCATAAAACCGCGATCTACGTCGATTTCAAGACCATTGGCTGTGCGACGGAAAATGAAGAGTCGTGGGCTTTCGGCACCTCCCTCTACGTCTTCGCCGTCAGGACTGGATTCCTGGGCGCGATTCAGGGCGTCGAGACTGGCAAAATCATAGGAGGCATCCAGTACACCTTCGTTATAGGAAGCATCCGCATTGGAAATTCCTTCCAGGCTGTTGTAATGAGTGCGGAATTCCTGAACGTCTTCTGCTGTAAACATAGAATCCGGCTCTTCTTCAGTAGCTGTGGAATCCATATCTCCGAAAGCTTCCATGGCCGACATATCCACCTTGATGGCATAGCTGCCTGAAAAGTCATTCCGGAAATGGAAGTTTTGCTCGATGGTACAAGATGTAATGAAAACAGCCGCTGCAAAAACACCGGCGAAGAGCTTGAACATATTCATGGAGTTGTAATAATTTCTATGTAAAGATAAGAGTACATTATCTGAGGAGGACGACATGCCCGATGTATTCTTTCATTTCACCTGAGAGGTGCCAGGCCTGAATATGGTAGTTGTAGGCATCATCGCCGACAGTATATGGATCGGGCTGCCAGGCCTCAGCGAGATCCTCTGAGTAAAATACCAGGTCTCCAAGTCTGTTGAAGACCCTGATCTTAACGGCAGCGAGATTGTATCCCTTCACCTCCCAGCTGTCGTTAATGCCATCGCCATTATTGGTGAAGGCCATGGGTACAAAAAGACCCCAGCCACACCATTCCAGTCGAACTTCAACGGTATCTGAGACAGAACCGCATGAATTCGATGCAATAAC
>JBEAZL010000304.1:0-7764 GCA_041170085.1 Bacteroidota bacterium | reverse complement strand
AGGGTGGAGGATAGTCAGATCAGAGGGTACACACCGTCGGATCTGGGACCATCATTAGGGACAAACCATGCCGTACTTCGTGATGAAGATGAGCAGATCTGAAGTGTTGACCTGGCCGTCGCCATTGAGATCACCCAGGCATTGTGGACACCCGTTGCCGGGACACAACCTTCCGAAGTCAAGTTCATCCGTACATCCGTCTCCGTCCGAATCCTGTATGGTCGGTTCATAGCCGTACACAATTTCAAGCTGATCAGAGAGTCCGTCATGATCTGTATCGGCATCCAGCGGATTTGTGTTGAATGTGTACAATTCCTGAAAGTCGGAAACACCGTCGTTATCTGTATCGGGCAATGAAGGATTAGTTCCCTCTTCGAATTCGGTTACATCTGAAAGGCCATCTCCATCTGTGTCATCACAAACATCGCCCTGACCATCTCCGTTGAAATCTGCCTGATCCGGGTTAAATACCGATGGACAATTGTCAGAGACATCCTCGATTCCGTCAAGGTCCGAATCTGACATAACCAATCCGGCTATACAATCTGCGTACGACCCGGCGAGAATGGAGAGAATGGCCAGAAGGGTTATTGATTTCTTTTTCATGACGCGCAATGACTTTCATGTTCTACGTCAAATCATCAATGAAGTTCGGTTTAAGGTGTGATATCTTGATGTTTGGTGATTATTGACTACTCCGATAAGGTTTCAGCGATACGGACATTTCCGGATGGATGGCCTGTTTTATCTTCGGACGATGAACATCCGCGACCTCTTCCTGCTCGATCCTCAGGTGACATACCTGAACCATGGTTCATTTGGTGCCTGCCCCCGTGAGATTTTCGATGACTATCAGAACTGGCAAAGAATTCTTGAAAGTGAACCTGTACAATTTATCGTGAATAAGGGACCAGCAGCAATCAACGAATCACGCCGGGCACTTGCCGGATTTGTCGGATGCAAAGCGGAAAACCTGGTGTTTGTCACGAATCCCACTTATGCTGTCAACATCATTGCAAGAAGCCTTGACCTCAGGGAAGGCGATGAAGTGCTGTCAACAGATCATGAATACGGCGCCATGGATCGCACATGGAACTATTACTGTAAACGTGCAGGAGCCAGATATGTCAATGCTGAAATTACGCTTCCCATTGTTTCTGAGGATGAAATAGTCAATCAATTCTGGTCGCAGGTCACTCCCAAAACGCGCGTAATTTTTATCAATCATATCAGCAGCGCCACAGCACTCATCTTTCCGGTGAAAAGAATTTGCGAACGTGCAAGAGAGAACGGTATCATCACAATCGTGGACGGAGCGCATGTTCCGGGACATATCCCTTTACATATTTCTGAACTGGATATAGATTTTTATACGGGTGCCTGCCACAAATGGCTGCTTACACCCAAGGGCAATTCCTTTCTCTATGCCTCTGATGCCTGGAAAGAAAAACTTGACCCCATCATCATCAGTTGGGGATATGAGGCCGAGAATCCCGGGCCATCCAAATTTCTGGACTATCATGAACAACAGGGAACGCGAGATTTCTCAGCCTTTCTAACTGTTCAGGTTGCTTTGAATTTCTTTGCCAGATACAACTGGAATGAACTTACGACCCAGTGTCGCTGGCAGATTCCGGAGATATATCGCGAGGCATGTGAATTGGCCGGGACAGAACCCTTAGCTCCCCTTGATGGTCGGTTCACCGGACAAATGTGCAGCGTTCCCGTTGGAATTGAAGATGCATTTAAGGTGAAGCAATATTTGTTTCAGGAACACGACATCGAAATCCCTGTTTTCAATTGGCGCGGTCGACATTTTATCAGGATTTCATGGCAACCTTACAATGAGAGAAAAGACCTGGATCGTTTGTTTGATGCGATGCTTGGACTTCGAAAAATGGGATGGTTGAAATGACAAGGGCAGCTCTGGAAACCTCGACGGATGAGCTAATCCAAACAGCAACGGCTTTGGATGAAAAGGGCTATGTCTATCTGCACCTGAGTTTTCGGGCGACCGACATTGGGGAGGGTATCAGAATCTGGAAGAGTACTGTTTTGTGTGATAAAAACTCATCACACGAGAGCAAGCTGGTTCATGCATTCAATATTCCATTTCCACCCGAATGGTTGTTTCTGGAGCCGGGTCAGATTCATCAGTTTCTGTTAATCTTCGAAGGACTCCCTAAGGGGTGTAACACTTTCGATATGATTGAAAGAATTCCCGAAAGCGGCGGCTTTGAGCTCAGAGGTATTCATCGCAACAAATCCGATGTTTACAGACTGCGGCTGCAATAATCAGTTGCAGAACGTTCCGTAATAACCTACGAAAATCAGAAGATCTGTAATGTTGGTATAGCCATCATTATTGATATCTGTAGGGCAGGAATCCTCGAATATGCAACTGCCGTTATCAATGGTTGCAAGCGCATTATAGTTGGAAGCATTGGCATAAGTGCATCCCGATGTGCCTGCGTCAACGCTGGCCAGTGCGCTGCATACAGCAGGTTCATTGATATCAGGACTTGAATAGCTCACGCATACTCCGCACATCACACGCTTCAGAAAACAGCTGGCAAGCTCTGTGAGGTTTTGTGCCGGAAAAGAGCAATGGTTCAGGCTGTTGGGCACGGTGTGCAGCTCCGAACATTCTCCGCTGGCCAGTCTTGTTGAATGGATAACGGATGAACCGTAGAAGTATCCGAACTGAGCGAGAAAGAGTCCTACCGGCCCTGCGCCATAGGGCACTACGATGTCATTGGAATCGTGAAATGAAATGATGGGCAGGTTGGGGTTATCTGACATGTGATCCGGATTCAGCACTGCTCCACAGTTATTGACTACCCCTTTGATGATGAAACTGTCTGTTAGTTCGTTTCCACTTTCATTCAGGTCGCCGACTTCATTGGCGAATGCGGGTGCAACAATGCTTTCAGCCTCAGATTGAGACCACGTGGACAGAAGCAGAGAAGTAATGCCGCCGGCACTTGCACCACCTGCAAACAACCAGTCGGTATCAATGCTATATGCCGGGGATTCGTGCACCATGTATCTCATGGCTGCGTTTGCATCCTGCACGGCCATGTATATACCCTTGTATAAGTTGCTCACATAACATGCATTGCAAAAGCCGAAGCAGTCGCTGCCGCTGAGTGCAACGGGATTGGTATAGTCGCAGTCCCAACCCAGACGGTAGCTCATCGTCGCGGCTACAAAACCCCGTCGGGCGAGCTCAAGACAAACTGCTGACATATCCGCCTTATTGCCACTGATGAAGCTCCCGCCATGGATGAGCAGAACAAATGGCCGCTGGTCGAGAGGGTCAACAGATGGGTCCGGCTCATAAATATCCAGCAGAAGTTGAGTGTTTTGTCCGGTCCAATAATGAACGGCATTGCCGTATTCCACGTTGTAGTGGATCAGGACATCTTCTGCTGCGAAGAGCGGATCGCCGCTGTAACGGTCTTCAATGCATTGTGTGGATTGAGCTGAAACACCCAATGATAAAAGCTGAAGGAAGAGAACAAATAGGAATGCCCTGATCATGTCTTAAGGTTAAGGAACCCGAAAGATAATGACCACCTGGCAAAACGCTTACAGACTCACCTGTTCTTATTCCACTCTCCGAATATCTCCTCAAGCTTCTTTTTTCTGAAACGGAATATCTCTTCCAGTTTCTTTTTGATGAACAGCTGGTTGGCTGCGGCTCCGAGAATTCCCATCGGTGGGGAATAATGAATAATATCTGTCATGGCAACGCCGCCTTGCACAGCTTCCAGATGATGCTCATGGTGCCACAGCTTATATGGACCAATGCGCTGCTCATCGACAAAGTACGCCCCTTCTTTTACTTGCGTGATTTCCGTGACCCAGGGCATGGGCAATCCCGCAACCGGACTCACTTTGTACGTAATGATCAGGCCCGGGTACATTTTTTCAGGCACTTCCTCGCTGGTTACAATAAATCCCATATAGGGCGGTGTAATCACTTTCAGGTTGTGTGGAGACGAGATGAATTCCCATATTTCCTCAAGACTTGCGGGAATGTGTTGCTCGTATTTCAAACGGTATGTAGCCAAGGTATTATCGTATTGTGCCGATACCTCCATCGGCGTGAATGATTTGTCCGGTGATCCAGCCCGACTCATCGGATAGGAGAAAGCTTGCCAGGGCAGAGATGTCCTCTGCTTTGCCTATACGTTTCAGGGGATGTCTTTCGCCATTGGCGAGACGTTTTTCCGGGGTGTTTAGCAGTGTGGAGGCAAGTGGAGTATCGGTCAGCGAGGGCGCAATGCAATTGACCCTGATAACAGGCGCCAGCTCGGCAGACAATGCCCTGGTCAGACCTTCGATTGCACCTTTTGAGGCCGAAACCATGGAGTGAAATGAAAAACCTGACTGAACGGCAACAGTTGAGAAAAGAATTACTGATCCGTTACCAGATGCCTTCAATGAGGGCAGAAATTTCTGAATGGCATTTATCGCTCCGACCACCTGAAGCTGATAGTCTTTCATGAATTCATCGCCGGATATTCTGTGAAAGGGTTTCAGCTGAATGGCACCCGGGCAATAGACCAATCCGTGCAGCACGGGCGGAATCCATGAGTAATCGGCAACGGGATCAAGCACATCTGTCTGATGCCACGATATACCATCCATTTCCGGTGGCGTTTTCCTCCACGTGCCCGACACTTCATGTCCCGCGGCTTTGAGTCTGGATGCCAGTGAACGCCCGATTCCGGAGGAGGCACCAATGATCGCGTAGTGTTTCATGCCTCATCAACATCCACTCAAGGACAATGTTTACAGCCGTTCCATTTTTTTAACACAAATACTTAGAGTCTTTTTTTGATAATCGTAAAAATACGATATATTTGTGCCATGGGAATTGCTAAGACAGAAGATTTCAGTGTACGGGATAATCGTACAGCAAGATATGCCAAGGCATTGGCACATCCGGCCAGGATAGCCATCATCAAGCTACTGGCGAGAAGACAGACGTGCATGTGTGGAGATATCGTGGAGGAGTTACCTCTTTCTCAGAGTACCGTTTCCCAGCATCTGAAAGAGCTGAAGGATGCGGGACTAATCAAAGGCGATATTGACGGAGCGCGTGTCTGCTATTGTATAGATGAAAAGGAATGGGCTGCGGCCCGTGAGTATTTTATTCAACTATTCGATATCCCTGTCAATGATTCAAAGTGTTGCTAACGTAATATAACGATTAAAATTTATACATATGAATACGCATCAGGAACTGAAAGATTTGGTAAAACAGAAATACACTGAAATAGCCTCGCAGGATAAGGAGGTTAATGCCTCATCATGTTGTGGCGCGACATGTTGTTCGGATGACATCTATAATATCATGTCTGATGATTATGAGAAACTGGAGGGTTATGCGGCTGATGCCGACCTCGGTCTGGGCTGCGGTCTGCCTACTCAGTTTGCTGCGATAAAGCCAGGTGATGTGGTGATTGATCTCGGAAGCGGTGCAGGTAACGACTGTTTCGTTGCACGTCACGAGTGCGGCCCCGAAGGCAAGGTGATCGGAATTGATTTCACTGAGGCCATGATTGAAAGGGCCAGACTGAATGCCGATAAGCTTGGTTACAGGAATGTGGAATTCCGATTGGGGGATATTGAACATATGCCCGTAGGCGGAAATACAGCCGATGTGGTGGTGAGCAATTGTGTGCTCAATCTTGTGCCGGATAAGAAGGCTGTTTTCGCTGAAATTATGCGTGTACTGCGTTCGGGAGGTCATTTCAGTATTTCCGATGTGGTCCTCGTCGGCGAACTTCCTGAAAAACTGAAGGGTGTTGCGGAGATGTATGCCGGCTGTATTTCCGGTGCCATCCAGAAGGACGAGTATCTCGGACTGATAAATGAAATCGGATTCAAATCGGTTGCTGTTCAGAAGGAAAAGGCTATTGTTATACCCGATGATATCCTTAGTCAATACCTGACTGCTGAAGAAATACGCGAATACCGGGAATCCGGTACAGGGATATACAGCATTACTGTATTTGCGAGAAAGGAATCATGTTGTTCTCCCGATTCAGGTTGTTGCTGAGATGAGACTGTACAGCACATTACTGGCTGAGTGGGCCGGAACGTTTGCCATGGTTTTTTGCGGCACGGGCGCAATGATCATCAATGAAAACACCGGTGGCGCGATTTCGCATGCCGGTGTTGCCATGACCTGGGGCCTTATTGTGGCCTCTATGATCTTTGCATTGGGCGATGTTTCTGGTGCTCACCTGAATCCGGCCGTCACCCTCTCATTTGCCCTGTCAAAGCGTTTTCCATGGCCCCGCGTAACACCTTACCTCGCTGCTCAATTAACCGGAGCGCTGTCAGCAAGCCTCATGCTTCTGTTGCTCTTTCCGGAAAGTGAATACCTGGGATCCACTATCCCATCAGGAGAGGCATGGCAGTCGTTCATCATGGAATGGATTCTGACCTTCATCCTTGTGCTTGTCATTTTCAATGTCTCTTCGGGATCTCGCGAAAAGGGCATTACCGCTGCCATCGCAGTAGGAGGCGTGGTTGGTCTTGAAGCGATGTTTGCCGGACCGGTAAGCGGAGCGTCCATGAATCCGTTCAGGTCTCTGGCACCGGCTATGGTGAGCGGACATACCGAACATATCTGGGTTTACCTGTCGGCCCCGTTAGGTGGGGCTGTTTCGGGAATGCTCTTTCATCACTTACTATACAAAAAGGATTGATGATATATCAACAAATTAAAGATTATTGTAGGGAGCTTGAAGGTGAATTCGGGCTTATATCCCAGGACAGGAAGGAGATTCTGGCAAAGCTTGCACAGGGAATAAGGTCATCACTGGATCAGCATGGAAGGGCTGATCTCATATACATATGCACGCACAATTCCAGGAGAAGTCATTTCGGACAGGTATGGGCTCATGTGGGTGCGGCCTGGTATGGAGTGAACGGCATCAGCTCATTTTCCGGAGGAACCGAAGAGACGGCATTTCATCCTAATGCCATAGAAGCTCTGCGCCGCGTTGGTTTTCAGATTTCGAAGACTGACGAAGTCGCAAATCCGATGTATGAAGTGCGATTTGACGATGAGGACCAACCAGCTTTATGCTTCTCCAAGAGGTATGACCACGAAGCGAATCCGCAATCTGATTTCATCGCTGTGATGACGTGTGGCGAAGCCGATGAAAACTGTCCGTTCATACCGGGAGCACTTTATCGTATTGCCACTACATATCTTGACCCCAAGGCGGGAGATAACGGCCCTGAGCCGGGGAAGCTTTACGACGAAAGATGCAGACAGATAGGACGGGAAACATTTTATATGCTAAGCCTTCTTAAGTGAATTGTTGATATATCAACAAGGTTTAAAACATAAGTTTAGTGACAGGCTTGAAAAGCCATTCCTGAGCCGCTTTCAGGCTTTTGGAAGATGATAGTCACTAAGAGGAGGGGGAGAAGTACCCGGAGCGGGGGTCGAACCCGCACAGCCATTTCTGGCCACAGGATTTTAAGTCCTGCGTGTCTACCGATTTCACCATCCGGGCAGAATGGAACACCTTTCACATGCGCTTGCTGCGCGGTTGCAAATTTCGGCCATTGGCGCCGATGTTCTTAAAACAAAAATCCCGATCGATTACGACCGGGATTGTGGAGCGAGAGACGAGACTCGAACTCGCGACCCTAACCTTGGCAAGGTTATGCTCTACCAACTGAGCTACTCTCGCATTATCCTGAACCTCTTTTGGTTCTCCGTCAAACGGG
>JBEAZL010000303.1:0-3203 GCA_041170085.1 Bacteroidota bacterium | reverse complement strand
ACTTACCAGAGAGGACATCAATGACATTTGCACACAGGCCATCGACTATCTCAGATCGAGGGTTAGCAGCAGGGTTAAAATTGATATATCAACGAGCGAGGGCGTGCCTTCCGTTCTGCTTAACAAGCCCCTCTTCGGCTGGGTTCTGGAGAATCTGGTGAAAAACGCCGTAGACGCCATGGAGGGAGAGGGCAACCTCATTCTCGAGACATCCAGCGAGAATGACCGGGTTTATATTGACATTACAGACTCAGGAAAAGGCATTCCGCGGAACAGATGGAAAACTGTATTCCAGCCCGGATTTACAACGAAAAAACGAGGGTGGGGACTTGGTCTCAGTCTGGTGAAGAGAATCGTGGAGAACTATCACCACGGAAGGATCTTCGTGAAATGGAGCGAACCGGGCAAGGGCACAACATTCAGGATAGAACTTAAGCCCTGATGTTTCTTCGCATCACAAAATCATCCATCACATAACCGTTTCCGATATCCAGCACTTCTTCGCGCCAGACTTCAAATCCTCTGGCGAGATAAAAGCGCACTGCAGGATTTGATTTGTTTACGTTCAGCTCGAGCTGATCTCCACCGTGTTCAGAGGCGTATTCCAGAACATCATTCAGCAATATCGAACCAACACCCTTCCGATGAAGGGAAGTATCCACGTAAAGTTTATGCAATCTGAACAGCCCCGCCTCCTTTTCAGATGTGGAAGAAAATCCGACGGGAATATCTCCAGAGTAAGCGAGCGTAAAACGACAGCCTTCTTCGGTCATTTGTCTTCGCAGCGAGACATCGCTGTACATCATGCCGAGCATATAATCAATCTGCCCCGCTGAAATGATATTGCTGTAGCATACAGGCCATATCCTTGCTGCCAGCGAGCTGATCAGACCAATATCCTGAACACCTGCCAGACGTAATTCAATGTCAGCCATGCATGGTCTCCGTTTTTCCGTACTTCTCCATCAGAGATGCTTCGTATTCGAGAAAAGCCTTCCATCTGGCGTCTACATCAATACCACCTGAATACTTTCTGGCGAAGCCAAGGAAAGTGGTGTAATGCTCGGCTTCGCTGGCCATGAGTTCGAAATAAAAATCCCTCAACTCTTCATCATTCACCTTTTCAGACAAGAGTTTGAAACGCTCGCAGCTGCGTGCCTCTATCATTGCCGCAACGAGCATGGCATTGACAAACTGATTATCACGACTGCCTCCTTTGTCAAAGAAAAGCTGTAAATCATAGACATATGGATCGCGGCGCTCCTTACCCAGCTTGAGGCCTCTTTTCTTCAGTTCAAGATGAACCATCCTGAAATGATTCATTTCTTCGAGCGTGATGCGGGTTAATTCCTCAACGACATCCTCATATTCCGAGAACCTGACGATACAGGAAATGGCATTGCTGGCTGCCTTCTGTTCACAATAGGCATGATCTGTCAGTATTCCCTCAATATTGCCTTCTGCAATCTTCACCCAACGAGGATCCGTGGGCATACGCAGTCCGAGCATAACTTTTTCTGACCTCTCGCGATTCATGGTGCAAAGATGAGGAACAGTGATAAAAAGACAAAGCCCCCGACATAAGCGGGGGCCTCATCTGTTTGGTTGTTAGTCAGGTTAAGAACTTCGTCACTTGGTGCTGACCTTCGTGACCACACGATTTTCGTAGACATATACCACTTTTCCATCGTCCATGAGCGTAGTTGTAGCGCCGGTCTTTGCTTTAAACTCCCTGTACTTGCAAGTATCCAGGTCATAAGCCGCGATATCAGCCTTGTCTGTCTTCATGATCAGAATATTGCCATATACATCCTCCAGCTCAGACTGCTTGTACTTGGCGCTGTTTACGAGTTTGCCATCAGAAACCTTGTGCGTGGAAATTCCCTTCTCGCCCACAACAACGATCATGTCCTTGTAATCAAGAATCTGGTTTGCCAGACCGATGCCATCATCACCAAGGGGGATCTCATACTTATCAGCGCCGGTGGTTGTATTGAGGCAATAGAGTGCCTTACCGCTGCACACGTAGATATCAGTCCCATCAGTAAGCATATTGGTGATGCCCTTCTTGAACCTTTCACTTTCCCATACCTGAGCCCCATCTGATGTGTTGAAACACTGCACGTTATATGGCTTCACATTCGGATGCCAGATGCGCCATTCCTCATAGATTTCTACTGAACCATCGGGGCTGGTAGTGCGGCGATATATATAGGCCTGTGCTTCAACGTTTCCGCCCACCTGAAGAACTACTTTGTCGCCCACCACATACATATTTGGTATGGCGCGGGCTTCTTTGATTTCGGGTGAAGTCCATACCAGCTTGCCGGTATTGAGTTCATACTTCTTCACGAACTGATTACGCTTGTTCGACATATCCAGTACATAGACATATCCATCCGCAACGACCGGATCTGCCACGGCGCCATATACACCAAACTTCCGGGCATTTGCAGGAGCACCTGCGATACCATCAGGCGTATAATCGAATGCTGCGCTCCAGAGCTGAGCTCCTGTCTTATAATCATAGACCTGCATTCCATTGAGGCGCAGAAAAACCTTACCACCTTCCTCATCCAGATCATAAATGAATTGACGGCTGATTACTTTTCGCTCAGCGCGACCGATATATGTTGCCTCCCAAAGGATATTACCATTGGTCAGGTTAATCCGCATAATCTGATTCTTAAACCCGCTGAACAACGCCGAAAGACCGCCCGGAATAAAGTTGACCATTACGGCTGTCATATCATCGCGGTTGTAGATATACTGACCTACTACACCCTTGAACTTTGCGGTTTGCCACATTTCTTCTCCGGTCCTCGCCTTGATCATCACCAAAGCTTCTTTCAGCGAAAGAGCAAACGACTCCATTTCCGGTATGTATACGATGTTGTCTTCACTCAGATTTTGGAACTTATCGGTATTCCAGAGCAACGTACCCTTATCAAGGTCGATACATGCCACCTGATCCTTACCCGTCTTACGGTCAAAAAGAAACAGAACCCTTGACTCCCAGAAAGGAATGACCTCGTCAACTTTAGACAGCTTAGGTGCAATATCCTTGAACTTTTGTGTCCATAGAACCTTGCCGTCTGCATTCTGAAAAAGCGATATTTCCTTTTCGGAAGCGCAGTAACTCACCGATCCCTCCAGGCCGGTTCCCTTGTAAATAATCTTGTGTTCCATCTTGGTTTCCCAGA
>JBEAZL010000302.1:0-3429 GCA_041170085.1 Bacteroidota bacterium | reverse complement strand
GGTTATTGGGTCATGTGGTGAAGCATGATTATCAGGGATTCTACATGCACGAAATTGCAGAGAGAAAACGCTTCGGATATCCGCCTTTTGTGCGTTTGGTGAGGATAACCCTGAAGCATCGTGATGATGTCATTCTTGAGCTGGCTGCGCAAGGTCTGGGCGATGTATTGCGGGGTTTGGAAGGAATGTTCGTGCTTGGTCCGGAAGTACCATACGTAGCAAGGATCAACAACCTCTATCTGCGACATTTCCTGATCAAGCTGGAGAGAAATGCTGCTACCATGCAGCGCAAGGAGATCTTGCAACAAAGCGTAAGTGCGTTCTTTTCGCAACCCAGATTTCAGTCGGTGAGATATAATCTGGATGTAGATCCTCAGTAGAACACTTATCAACCGCGCTCCCTGCGCAGGATATCACGCACTTCCTGCATAAATTCTGAGGCAAATACAAAGCGATTCAGGTCTTCGTTGTTGGTGTAGAGTATCTCTCTCTTATCACCTTTCCAACTGAGTTTACCCTGATGTATGAAGTTGATCTGGTCGCCAATTTCCATTACAGAATTCATGTCGTGAGACACAACCACGGTGGTGCATTTGAGGTCGTAAGTGATTTCTTTGATCAGGTTGTCAATGACGATGGCCGTTTGCGGATCAAGGCCGCTGTTCGGTTCGTCGCAGAACAGGTACTTCGGATTCATGCTGATTGCCCGGGCTATTCCGGTGCGCTTCTGCATTCCTCCTGATAATTCAGCAGGATACAACTTGTTCACACCTTTCAGTTCCACGCGTTCCAGACACCAGTCAACTCTTTTTTTCATCTCCGCCTTGCTCATTGTACCGAACATTTCCAGAGGGAACAGGATATTTTCTTCAACGGTCAATGAGTCGAACAGGGCACTTCCCTGAAAGAGCATTCCGATATCCTGACGCACAATTTTGCGCTCAGGTCTGCTCATGAGGGTGAAGTTCCTGCCATCGAAAAGAATCTCACCTTCATTCACCTCCATCAGCCCTACCACACATTTCGTGAGAACGGATTTCCCTGAGCCGCTGCGTCCGATGATAAAGTTGACCCTGCCCGGATCAAATGAAGTCTGAATGTTATTCAGTACTTCCTTATGGTCAAAGCGCTTCGATATGTTGCGTACTTCGATCAAAGGAGAAGCAACTGAGTAATGATGTAGTTTGAAATCATGATGAGCACGATGCTGTATACAACCGCACGTGTATTGCTCTGTCCCACCTGCAAAGCACCTCCGCTGGTGTAATAGCCGTGGTAGCCGGAAACGCTCGTTATGATGAACGCGAATACCACGGATTTGATCAGGGTGTATGTGACCTGAAATGGCTCAAAATAATATTGCAGCCCGTAGATGTAATCGCTTAGTGAAATGACTCCGCTACCCGGCCCTATGATGGAACCTGCCACAATTCCCAGAAACATGGAGATGACCACGAGAAAGGGGAAAAAGAACATGGCTGCAACAATCTTGGGAAGGATCAGGTAACTGGCAGAGTTTACACCCATGATGTCCAGCGCATCTATCTGCTCAGAGATCCGCATCGTGCCGATTTCAGAGGCAATATTGCTGCCCACTTTTCCCGACAAAATCAGACTCATGATAGTGCTCGAGAACTCGAGAATCAGGGACTGCCTTGTGGTGAATCCAATGGTCCATTTCGGTACCCAGGCGCTGTCGATATTGGCTGCGGTCTGGAGTGTGATTACAGCGCCCATGAAAGCAGAGAGCAGGGCGATGATTCCGATACTCTGAATTCCGATCTTGTCGATCTCCTCAACGATGCGCTTGCGGTATATCGAAAGACGCTCCGGCTTACTGAATACTTCAGTTAGCATCAGGCAGTATTTTCCGACGTGGCTGTAGAGCTTATTCACAATTTTCCTCTCAGACCACAAACTTAAGCATCTGATTCAAGCAATTCCGATATGTTGAATCATCTGATTGACAATCTGTCGTTGAACACTTTGTTGGGGTATCCGGGGGTATGATTGGGTATTTGGGTCAGGAATTGTATCTTTGGACTATGTCTGCGAGAAGCCCGTTTGCCATGTCTTCACCCCTCAGGGTATGCCTTTTTCTGGTCCTGATTCTTTGCCTCAGTTCCTGTAGCCTTTTTCGGAAAAAGAACCGATGTAATTCTTGTCCGAAATGGGATGATCAGATTCAGGATTTGTCTTTATCTGCAGTTGAAAAAGAGGAAGTAAGGACTTTTGTAATGCATGAAGAACAGCACTGATCTGGAGGCAGGTCTGGCGAGATTTGTTCCGCCTGCTGCCCTTACCATGACATGTGATTTGCTGCGCAAGTACCCTCACCATCTTGTCATTACTCCCCCGAGAGCCACGGTTCACGGTGATTTCAGACCGGGTCGAAACCGGCATACGCTCACGGTGAATGGCGACAGAAACAGATACGCTTTTCTCATCACATTGCTTCACGAACTGGCGCACCTCATCACACATGAGGAGCATGGACATCGCATCAAACCTCACGGAGCGGAGTGGAAACAAAACTTTGTGAAGCTGCTTCATCCTTTCACAGGTAACGGAATTTTTCCGGATGATGTTGAGCATGCCTTGCGAAACTATATGCAGAATCCTGCTGCCGCCACTTGTTCCGATATTCCACTTTCCAGGGTATTGGCGAGATACGATGCAAGACGTGATGGTGAAATGCTCATCTCTGATATTGCCACCGGGACACGCTTCATGTATGGGGATTCAAGGGTATTTGTAAAAGGTCCGAAACGAAGAACCAGATATTCCTGTCGTGAAGAGGGCACCGGACACGTTTATCTTTTCAGTGCTGTGACTGTGGTGAAAGTCATCACCGTTTCACAGGAAAGTGCTTCCTGAACGCTATCTTTGAAAAGTTCGACTTCTTTTTTCTTTCAAAATGTATTGCCATGGGAGTGATCAGCACCTTGAAAACCCTCTACAGAGAGCGGATTACAGTAAAAAAACTCAATGAGCAACTGCCACTCGGGAGTTCATACTGGGAGGAGGCGCTTGCTGACTTGAATTCCAGGGGTTATACCATTCTGCGCGGTTATAATTCGGGAGAACAATGCTCGCAAATCAGAGAATTTATTGATGGGGTATCACTAAAATACTCACCCGAATCTCTGCTGGCGATGCATGGCGAACAACCTAAATTCGGTTGGCCGCAGGAAGAGGGTTTCAGCGTCTGGACCGACAAAGCCATGAGCGATTACCGCATTGTTCACAGTGAGGTTGCCAATCAATCCATAGCTTATTTTTTTCATGATCAGAATTTGCTGAATATTGGTCAGTGCTTCATGAACAGAAAGCTCACTCCCAAATTTTGTATGGCGAACCGCACTTCGTTTCGCCCGGGTAACGCAGGATCCGGAGGAGGCTGGCACCGCGATGAAGTTTTCCGTCGGG
>JBEAZL010000301.1:0-5643 GCA_041170085.1 Bacteroidota bacterium | reverse complement strand
ATCACAGTGGTATCTGTAGGCCCGGACAGGTCACAGACTATCCTGCGCGACAATTTGTAATGGTTTATTCCGTTTGTCGGCGGAATGACATCTTAATGAGCGGCAATAATCACATATTCAGATATCTGGCATTATCGCTGTCAGCGTTTCTGCTGCTCTTAGCGCACAATTCTCTCGCGCAGGACAAGAAATATGTCCGCCTCATTCATGCCGATGTACAGGAGTTTGATAAGTCAGTAGGGGATATGCAACGCCTGATCGGCAATGTTCAGTTTGAGTACCAGGGTACTTTGCTCTATTGTGACAGTGCCTGGCTATACAACGATACCCGTGACTTTGATGCATATGGAAGAGTCCGCATGATCAAGGGAAGCGACTATGTTCTCACAGGTGATTTTCTGCACCTCGATCAAAAGTCGAAAGTAGCTATCATGCAACGCAATGTGGTTTTGCGAGACAGGGAAATGACACTCAACACGCAATTCCTCAGCTACAACATGGATTCCGGTATTGCGGCATATTCGGGTGGCGGAAACATAGAGTCTGCAAAAAACCGGAACAGGCTGTCCAGTACAAAGGGATACTACCATTCCGCGACACACGATTTCTACTTTCGGAATAAGGTTGTATTGAAAAACCCGGACTACACCGTTGTCTGCGATACACTGAGGTATAATAACCTGAGTGAGATTTCATGGTTTTTGGGGCCAACCACCATAACAGGAGAGGATACCGAGATATACTGCGAGAATGGAACCTACGACAGCAAGAAGGATCTGTCGCGATTTGGCAGGAACGCCAGAGTTCGCTCGGGTACAACAATTTTAAGGGGAGATAGCATTGTGTACGATGGTAACAAGAATCAGGGCGACGCATTCAGAAACGTTTCCATCCGCGATACCACAGAGAATCTTGAAGTAACCGGTGAACGTGGTTCCTACCACGGTAAATCAGGCCGTTCATGGGTAACAGGAATGGCCCTTCTCGCCCAATATCTCGATACAGACACCTTGTATCTCGGAGCAGACACACTGGTATCTGTTTCCGACTCCCTTGAGCAGAAAACATTTTATGCATACCGGCGTGTTGCCCTATTCAAGAGCGATATGCAGGGGCTTTGCGATTCACTTGTATACAGTTCAGCCGACTCAACCATGCGGCTATTCAGGAATCCTGTATTGTGGTCAGATCAGAATCAGATTACCGGAGACAGCATCACCATCTATTCCTCAGAGGGTGTCTTGCAGCGTATGATTGTGAGACAGAACGCGCTCGTTCTTTCAGAAGCTGCCGTGGGAAAATACAATCGCATTTCAGGACGTGAGCTGACCGGATACTTTTCAGACAACAAGCTCTTCAGGGTCTGGATCGAGGGCAACGGAGAGCTGTCATACTACCCAACCGGTGCAGAGGATGAAAAGGCAAAGCTGATGGGCCGAAACGACGGTGAATGCAGCAATATTGAAATATTTCTGAATGATAACCGCATTCGCCGGATCAAGCTCCACCAGAGCCCATCCACAGACTTTCTTCCCATGTCGCAGTTACCCGCTGATTTGCCTGAGACACCGGAATGGCGAATCGAGGGGCGCCCTTCTTCAGTGAAGGACGTGGTTCATTGATGGATCAATAAAATGGTTACCCCTGAAACAAAGGATATCCTTTCATCATCTCATTCACGCGTGATTTTACAGAGGAAATTACAGTTTCATTGCCAATTCCCATGAGGGTTTCGTCAATTAAGGCTGCAATCGTTGACATATCACCTTCTTTCAGTCCACGGGTTGTAACAGCAGGTGTTCCTATGCGAATACCGCTCGTTACAAACGGCGATTTATCATCGTAGGGAACCATGTTCTTATTTACGGTGATGTCTGCAGTAACCAATGCATTTTCGGCATCCTTGCCTGTGATGTTTTTGTTGCGGAGGTCGATCAGGAAACAATGGTTGTCTGTGCCGCCACTAACAATCTGATAGCCCCTCGAGATAAGTTCTCCGGCCAGAGCGCTGGCATTTTTCATTACCTGCTCACCGTAAGTTTTAAATGATGGCTCCAGTGCCTCACCGAAGGCTACTGCTTTGGCAGCAATGACATGCTCGAGCGGTCCGCCCTGCATACCGGGAAACACACCACTGTCGAGAATGGATGAGAACATGCGCAACTCTCCTTTTGGTGTTTTCAGTCCGAAAGGATTTTCAAAATCCTGCCCGATCATGATGACACCACCGCGCGGACCACGGAGGGTCTTGTGTGTGGTGGTCGTAACGACGTGACAATGGGGTAGCGGATTATTCAAAAGGCCTTTGGCAATAAGGCCGGCAGGATGCGATATATCTGCCATAAGTATGGCACCCACCTCATCTGCAATCGATCTGAAGGTGGCATAGTCCCAGTCACGACTGTATGCGCTTGCACCGCAAATGATCAGCTTTGGTCGTTCCTTCTGAGCAATCTCCCTCACTTTATTCATATCGACGCGACCGGTTTCCCGATCAACACCGTAGAAGGATGGTTTGTAGAGTTTACCGCTATAGTTAACCGGCGAGCCATGGGTAAGGTGGCCACCCTGAGCGAGATCAAGTCCGAGGATCTTGTCTCCGGCCTGCAGTATGGCAAGCATAACGGCGCTGTTGGCATTGGCCCCTGAATGTGGCTGGACATTGGCCCACGAAGCACCGAACAATTTTTTCAGTCGGTCGATAGCGAGGTTTTCAACCTCATCCACTACTTCACAACCGCCGTAATACCTCTTGCCGGGAAGGCCTTCAGCATACTTGTTTGTAAGTACCGAGCCCATCGCCTGCATAACAGGGTCGCTGACGAAGTTTTCGGAGGCAATCAGTTCAATGCCATGTGTCTGGCGTGTACTTTCTTTCTGAATCAGGTCGAATAAGGCCTTGTCTTGCATATGAAAAATCCGGTTTTCTGAGCGGGTGAAGGTAAATAAAAACAATCTCTCGTCTGGTTGAACAGAATCGTAGTCCATTCGCCTGAACTTTTCTGCTGGCTTCTTGTTCTTTTGTCAGGGTTAAGGAGCGGGGCTGGTGGCGAGATTGGTTAGTGGGTTTTGGTTAAGCACATTGTGAAGGAGAAACGCCGGCCCTGCTTTTTTCAAAGTCCCTTCTGAGACTGAATCTGCAAGTCTCTGACAAGCATCATGTCTGCAACAGGGATACTGAATTTCAGTCTTTTGTGAATAATTCTGTTGTTATCAGACAATTAAATGACGCATTTGAGCCTTAGCTGTTGCATCTTTGTAATTCAAAACACCTGCATTGATTAAAGTAAAATTTGCTGGTCGCGAGACACCTTTCTACGACGACCTGAACCGCGAAGTTGACGCATACTTCGCTTCACACAACAAAAAGAAGACCGGAGATTATCGTCTGTACCTCAAGACATTTCTGATCATGGGGAGCATGATTTCCCTGTATACCATTCTGGTATTCTTCACACCGGCCACACCTATCGCACTGGTATTATGTGGTTTACTCGGATTCACACTTGCGCTCATCGGATTTAACATCATGCACGATGCCTGCCATATGAGCTACAGTCCGAATGCAACGGTAAATGAGATTATCGGCTACAGCATGAATTTTCTGGGAAGTAACCAGTTTCTCTGGAAGCTGAAGCACAACCGGATACATCATACCTATACTAACATTGATGGTGTAGATGACGATATTATCAAAATGCCGATTCTGAGGTTGTGCAAGTCTCAGCCCTGGAAAAAGGCTCATCGCTTTCAACACATTTATGGTTTTTTCCTGTACGGAGTGTCCAGCATTTTCTGGGTTCTCATCACGGATCTTCAGAAGTATTTCAGTCGCGACATTTCGGGAACGCCTATCAAGGAGATTCCTTTTCGCGAGCACGTTATTTTCTGGCTGACCAAAGTGTTTTACTTCAGCGTATACATTGCCATTCCAATCTGGATGCTGGGCTTTGGCAAGTTCATCATCGGATATCTGGTGATGAATTTCGTATTTGGATTGGTTTTGTCGATCGTGTTCCAGTTGGCTCACGCGGTAGATGTAACCCATTTCGAAGATGGCTGGCATCACGACCTCAACATTGAGGACGAGTGGGCTGTGCATCAGGTCAAGACTACCGCTGATTTCGCGCCGCGCAGCCATATCGCTAACTGGCTTCTGGGCGGATTGAATTTTCAGGTAGTGCACCACTTGTTCCCGAATATCAGTCACGTTCATTACCGTGAAATTCAGCCCATAGTGGAGCGCGTATGTGCCAGGCACAATGTCCGGTATAACGTATTCAACACCTTTCCAAAGGCTGTAGCATCGCACGTGCGGTATATCTACAACCTTGGTCAGGCAGCCTGATTTATTCGTCTGGTGAGCGCTAAGCTTGCGGGAAATGAATAGACTTTCAGGACAGACCAGTCCTTATCTCCTCCAACATGCGGGTAACCCTGTTGATTGGTTTCCATGGGGTCCGGAGGCCTTTGAAAAGGCAAGATCTGAGAATAAACTCATGCTCATCAGTATAGGCTACAGTGCCTGTCATTGGTGTCATGTCATGGAGCATGAGGTCTTCGAAGACTTTGAGTGCGCGGAAGTCATGAACGCACACTTTGTGTGCATAAAGGTAGATCGTGAAGAGCACCCCGATGTGGATCACATATACATGGATGCCCTCCATGTGATGGGACAAAGAGGTGGTTGGCCGTTGAATGTATTTGCGCTTCCCGACGGAAGGCCGGTCTATGGCGGAACCTATATCCCTAAACAGAGCTGGCTAAGGATCCTGGACAGCCTCACAGAACTATGGTCCCGTGAGCCTGACAAGATGTTCGAATACGCCGGAAAGGTGGCTGCAGGAATTAAGCAACTGAGCCTTTTTGATGGGGAAAAGGTTGCCTCATTCGATCCTGAAGTCATTGATAAAGTCGTGGAGCATTGGTCCGGATACTGGGATCGAATCAAAGGTGGCATGCGCAAAGCACCGAAATTCCCCATGCCTTCAGACTGGAAATTTCTGCTCACTTACGGAAGCTTACTGAGAAATGATGATGCCCTGAGCTTTGCCTTCTTTTCACTCGAAAGAATGGGCCTCGGTGGAATTTATGATCACATCGGCGGAGCATTTGCGAGGTATTCAGTCGATGAGGACTGGAAGGTGCCTCATTTTGAAAAGATGCTGTACGACAATGCGCAGCTTATTTATACCTACGCACAGGCATACAGCATCAACAGAGAACCATTGTTTCTCCGGATCATTGAAGAAACCACTTCGTTTATCGAGAGTGAGTGGAAATCTCAGCAAGGACTGTTCTTCTCAGCGACCGATGCTGACAGCGAGGGCGAAGAAGGCAAATACTACGTCTGGAAACTGGAAGAGTTAAATGCGTTGCTGGGTGAGGATATGTCATTCGCCGGCCAATGGTTTTCTCTCAGTGATAAAGGCCTTTGGGAACACGGCAACTACATCCTGCTGCGTGATCCCGATGAAGTTCACAAACTCAGCGAATCCGGACTTTCGAATGATGTCCTGATGGATAGATACGAAGGTCTGCGAAGAAGATTGTCAGAAGTGCGCTCGGCTAGGATAAAACCCGGAATAGATCATAAGTGTCTGACATCATGGAACGCCATGCTTGTTTCCGGATGGTGCGAGG
>JBEAZL010000300.1:0-14137 GCA_041170085.1 Bacteroidota bacterium | reverse complement strand
AGATTCCGTTTTCGCTTCAGGGCGAATTCACCTTTAACCGCTGGGATTACTACAAATCGCTCACAACATTCTTCGAGGATGTGAAACCATCCTTCATCGTTCAGAACGAGAGAACAGCAGGTATCAGCGCGAATCTCGCCGCAGGAAACAAGGGCTTGCTCAGGTTTGAAGGACTCTATTCCTACTGGTTCGATGAATACTATCAAACCCAGGAATTCCTCTCCACAGATACAGCGGATCATACAGAGTTCAGAAGCTTTATTGCGCGCGCAACCTGGGAACGGAATACACTGAACCGAAAGCAATATCCTTCCAAGGGAACTTATCTTTCTGTGTCGGCTAAGCTTGTAAATGGCGAGGAATGGACTATTCCTGGTTCGACATCTCTGCTGAGAGATACCACCAAGGCATTTCACAACTGGTATGGACTGAGGCTGAAGTATATCAACTACTTCAGTCACTGGAAAAAATTCTCCGCTGGTATGCACCTGGAAGCTGTGGCATTCGATCAAAGTGTGTTTTCTAACTATATCAGCAGTGTGATTGCTGCGCCGGCATTCCGACCGATTCCGGAGAGCTACACGTACTTCATGCCCAGGTTCAGGGCGCACACATACGTAGCCTGCGGACTCATCAGCAATTTGTCTTTGGCCAGGAACTTTGATTTCCGCATGGAGGGCTATGCATTCAATGCTTTCGGCAGAATTAACCCGAATTCGTTCACTCAGGCTGAACTGAATTATACGATTGTTCCCGCCTATATCGCCAGCACTTCCTTTATCTACCATTCGCCTCTTGGACCGGTAAGTCTGTCAGCCAATTATTATGAGTATCAGGTGGAACCCTGGAGCTTCCTCTTCAACTTTGGCTACATCCTGTTCAACTCCTCTTCACGCGATTAGGATTGAATTCCCCGACAGCACTGCCGAATTCCAGGAGTCGGCCGGAAGACCGTAATTTTCACTCACCCTACCTGTGCAATACTGCCGAGGCAGTACCTTCGCAAAGGTTAGCCCCCGAGCTATGAGCAAGATTACATTCGCCATTATTGGCGCAGGACATATTGGAAAGCGACATGCCGAAATGATCACCAGGCATCCTGATGCTGAACTTGTCGCCATGTGCGATACCCGCAGCGCAGAAGAGTGTGGTATCAGCTATGCTGTTCCCTTCTTTCAGAATGTGGATCAGATGTTACAGGAAGTGCAGTGCGATGTCGTTTCCGTTTGCACCCCGAATGGTCTTCATGGCCTTCATTCCCTGGCCGTTCTTAAATCAGGTCGCCATCTTGTTGTTGAAAAACCCATGGCCCTCACCACAGCAGAGTGTGAAGAGATTATTCATACTTCACTCCAGGTCAAGAAGCAGGTTTTCTGCGTGATGCAAAACCGTTACAGCCCGCCTTCGGTGTGGATTAAAAGTCTGATCGACGAAGGAAAGCTGGGCAGGATTTTCATGGTTTCCATCAATTGCCTGTGGAACAGGGATGAACGCTATTACAAAGCAGGCGGATGGAAAGGAATAAAAGCGCTTGACGGGGGAAGTCTTTTCACACAGTTCTCGCATTTTATTGATATCATGTACTGGCTGTTCGGCGACATACGCAACATTCAGGCACGTTTTGCAGATTTCAATCACGGACAACTTACCGACTTTGAAGACTCAGGCATTGTGACCTTTGACTTTGTGAAAGGCGGACTTGGTCACATCAACTTCTCGACCAGCCTCTGGAATAAGAATTTTGAGAGCAGCCTCACCATCATAGCTGAACACGGCACAGTGAAAATCGGTGGTCAGTATATGAACGAGGTAGAATATTGTCATATCAAGGATTATGTGATGCCCGAGCTGCCTCCGGCCAATCCTGCCAATGATTACGGCGACTACAAAGGTTCGGCAGCCAATCATGTCTATATCATCGAAAACGTGGTTGACACACTTCAGGGTAAAACCAATATCACCACCAATGCTCTCGAGGGCATGAAGGTTGTCGATATTATCGAACGCATTTACGAAGCCGCGCCGGTTCCGGTGAAAAATCTTCAACGCCACTGAAAAAGGCATGAAGGCAAGAAGACTCACTCCCAACGAATATCCTGCATTCGGATCATTGGCTGAGCAATGTGATTCTGTCTTCTGTTCTGATCTTTTTCTGAGCTCCTTTGACCAAAACACCGTGGTTCGTTTTGGTATTTTCGACGATAAAGACGTTATGATGGGCGGATTTGTGCTCATGATTACCCGACTCCGGGGAATACAGGCACTCATCAATCCAACCTATGCACCTCATTGCGGACTTTTTACCACTGGTGATCATGAAGGTCACGGATTTCGCAAGAATCAGTTTCACAAAGATGTTCTGACAGCCGTAGCGGAAGCTTTGGCAAGTGAATCGGTCAGGATTATATCAGCATCGCTGCCTGTTTACTACACCGATGCACAGCCATTCCTGTGGCGGAAATTCAGGATACAAACCAAATTCACCTACCGTCTCGACCTCACACAATCAGAGGAAGAAATCCTGAATGGGTACGATCCGAAATTGCGCTCTGTCATCCGCAAATACACATCAGGTGAAATCAAAGTGGATTCGAATCTGGATGCTCAACGGCTGATAACCGTCATTGGAGATCTGAACAAGACAAAGGGCATCAGGAAAAGAGATACCATTACTGAAAGTATTGCTGAAAACTACCTGACACAGCAACGCGGCAAGAGCATAGCTGCCATCATCAGACAAGATAACGATTGGGCCAGCGTAGCCTTCTGTATCAGAGGCAACAATGAATGCTATTACCTTCTTGGTACGGTCAACAAAGCGGTCAAATTGAATGGAGCCAGCACCCTGTGCCTGCATCATTGTATATCAACCGCACGGCAATCCGGAGTGAAGGTCTTCGACTTTGAGGGAAGCAGCATACCGGGTGTTGAAGCCTTTTTCAGGAGCTTTGGTGGCGAGCTTATCCCCTATTTCAATATCTCGCGATGTCCGCTGATATTGAGGCCATTTCTCAAAAACTAAAAAGCCCCGGCATGGCCAGGGCTTTCTGTTATTTATCCGGAAATATTATCCCGTAATTGTATCGTAAGTCACTTTGTATTCGTTGTCGTCGCTGAACATCTCCATGCCCAGATCCAGCCATGCCTTGGCAGAAGCCTTGTCACCGCCGTCAGCGAGTGCAATGGCAATGGCCATCAGTCCTTCCTTCAGCAATCCCTTCTGCTCCTTCTTGAAATGGCCACACTGCTTGCCGCTGAGAAGAGCCTGAGCTTCCTTGAATGAAGCCTCCGCCTCTTTCTTAGACTTGAGAGCCAGTTCCACAAGACCTCTCATGATCAGAGCACCTGCATCCTTTGGATCCATATCGGTCAGGTAATCGTAGAGTGCCTTGGCCTTGGTGTACTTTTCAGTATCCATCATGATTTCAGCCTCTGAAATCGTCGCCACGCGGATTTCGGTAAAGAAATCTTCATATTCTGCGGCGAACTTGCGCTCCTTATCCTTGGAAGCGTACTTCTTGATGTATTTCAGCGAACTCTTGAATGAGTCAGGATATTTCTCCTTGTACTCGTCACGCTTCGACATCTCGAAGAAACTCATGCTCATAAAGAGGTATGGAAGTGCATCCTTCTTGGTTTTTTCGTCGAGGGTGTATTTCTCGGCTTTGTAGAGGCAACGCTCGTACTTCTCGTCAACAAACATCAGAAGCAGATCGTTGTAGTCATTTTGAGCCAGCATCTGAGAGCTGAAAGTCAGCAGCAGCGCAGCGATCGTAAGAATTTTCTTCATGCGGGTTAGTGTTTTCGTCGGGGGCTAAGCCAAAAACGATGCCCAAAAATAACAGACCATGACCATAAACGCAATCCGACATGCCTTTATTGGTAGCATGTGACTGTTGATTACTCCCGAAAACGACCCCATTTAAGGACTCAGGATTCCCCACAGACCTGCAATTATTACCGCTGTTTGCAGTCAATTCCCCGCCTGAAGCACCTCAGGTTCCTTAGATTTGCGGTCCACACGCTTATTTATGCGATTTATAACCTGCACTTTGCCGCGCATGGCCCTGATGGTCGTGCTCATTTCACTTTCTGCCTCTGCTATTGCCCAGGCTACAATCCGGGGTACCATCAAAGACAAGAAAACCGGCGAAAACGCCATTTTTGTTGTCGTGGCGCTGGAAGGCACTGAATTCAGCGGCTCTACGGACGAGAACGGTTATTACTCTCTTACCAAGGTTCCGCCCGGCACTTACAAATTGATTGTCAAATCTCCGCTGCATGCCGACTACACGGAACAAGTAGTTTTGGATAACGGCAAAATCGTTACCCGGAATATTCAGCTTGAGGAGCGCACCATCGAGCTCAAGACGATTGAAATCAGCAGTGAGCGTTCTGACCAGCTGAATCAGGTCAATATTTCCGTTCAAACCATTCGCCCCCAGGACATCAAGCGCATCCCCTCTTTTGGCGGACAGCCTGACCTTGTGCAGGTTCTGACCGTTATTCCGGGGGTTGTAACAACCGGTGACCAGGGGGGGCAGCTCTATATCAGAGGTGGTAGTCCTGTTCAAAACAAAGTTCTGCTCGATGGAATGATTGTGTATAATGCCTTCCACTCTATTGGTCTCTTCTCGGTTTTCGATACCGATATCATGGCCAATGCAGACGTGTACACAGGCGGCTTCGGTGCACAGTTCGGAGGAAGGATTTCGTCGGTGATGGATGTGACCACGCGCGATGGAAACAAGCGCCAGCTCAGCGGTAAGATCGGTGCCAGCCCGTTCGGAGGCAAGGCACTCCTCGAGGGTCCTATCAAAAAACTGAACGAAAGCGGAGGAGGTATTTCATACCTCATCTCGGGTAAAACCTCATATCTCGACCAAACTTCCAAGACCGTCTATCCTTTCGTGAATGACGGCAACGGTCTGCCTTTCCGCTACACGGATATTTTCGGCAAGATGTCGTTTGCCGGCTCAAATGGCTCGAAGTTCAATGTATTCGGATTCAGCTTCAATGACGATGTAACCAACTTCCAGTCGCTCGCGAACTTCTCTTGGGCCAACAGCGGAGTGGGTGGAAATTTCGTTGTGCTTCCATCCGGTTCTTCGGTTCTGATCAGCGGAAATTTCGCCAGCAGCGGATATGAAATCCGACTCAGAGAACCATCAGTTCCGGACAGATATAGCAGCATCAACAGCTTCAATTTCGGTCTTGATTTCAAATACAACATCAAGGATGACGTGTTGAAATACGGAGTGGAAGTGGTTGGATTCAAAACAGATTTCCAAACCTTCAACCCGCTTGGTGTGCAGGTTTCATTAGCCGAAAGCACTACCGAGTTGAATGGCTTTGTAACTTACAAAATCAACCGCAAGAAATTTGTGATCGAACCCGGTCTGAGGCTTCAGTACTACGGATCACTTTCTGTGTTCTCTCCGGAGCCACGACTTGGATTCAAATACAAAGTAAACGAAAGGCTGCGTCTGAAAGCGTCAACAGGACTTTACACCCAAAACCTCATTGCAACCAACAGCGACAGGGATGTGGTAAACCTTTTCTACGGATTTCTCGCCAGTCCTCAGAACCTGCAGGATGAAGTTACCCTGCCCGATGGATCAACACGCGCAATCAACAATCCGCTTCAGGCTGCCATCCATTACATAGCAGGTTTTGAGTATGACCTCAATGAAAAATGGAATCTGAATCTGGAAGGATACTACCGCGATTTCCGTCAGGTAACAAACATCAACCGCAACAAGATTTTCCCGGATGATGCAGACAATGCCGATCGCCCCGATGAACTGAAGAAAGACTTTGTGGTGGAAACGGGCTTCGCAGCCGGTTTCGATGTGGTGATGAAGTATGAAGAGAAGAATACCTATTTCTGGTTCGTCTATTCAATGGTCAATGTTGACCGCTGGGATGGTCAGCGCTGGTATGATCCGGTTTTCGACCGTACCCATAACGTCAACATCGTAGGGTCACAGAAATTTGGAAAAAACAGAGACTGGGAATTCAGCGTGAAATGGAATTTGGGTAGCGGATTCCCCTTCACCCAGACTCAGGGATATTACCAGCCAAGCGGAATGGAAAATGGCATCGCCACAGATTACCTTGTTTCCAATGCAGGTGAACTGGGCATCCTGTTCGCTCCGCTCAACGAGGGACGACTTCCATACTACCACAGGCTCGATATCAACCTGCGCAAGACGATGGAGATCAAAGACAAGATTCAACTCGAGTTCAATGCCGGGGCGACCAATTTGTACAACCGCGACAACGTATTCTACATCGACAGAATTACAGCTCAGCGTGTGAATCAATTGCCGTTCCTGCCATCGCTGGGTGTAGATATTACTTTCTGACGTTGTGAGATTCTGAAGGGAGGAAGCAGCATTGCTCCTCAGGCTTCAGTCTTCGTGCCTGTCAATAATTCCAAAGCACTCTGCCTGTTGGCGGGTGTGAAGGATTTGCCACCGAGCATCTCGGCCAGTTCAACTACCCTCTGTTCCTCAGACAATACATGAACGTGTGTAAGGGTCTTATTGCCTTTCACCTCTTTAGATACCTTCAGATGATGCGAGGCCTTACCTGCAATTTGCGGCAGGTGAGTAATGGAAAACAACTGCATCTGTGCGCTCATCTCGCGAAGCAACTCGCCAACACGGTGCGCCATTTCACCACTGATTCCCTGATCAATTTCATCGAGTATGAGCACGGGCATTTTCTGATAGAGGCTTACTACGGCTTTAACAGCAAGCATGACCCTGCTGATCTCTCCACCTGATGCCACCTGTCCGATCGGGTGCAGCACCCCGCCGCGATTGGCGCGAAAAAGAAACTGAATCTTGTCGGTTCCGTTCGGACCAAACTGACCGGAAGATGATAACTCGCAGGACAACTCAGCATGGGGAAGACCCAACCTGCTGAAATAATTCAACACCTCCCTGGACAATTTTTCGGCCGCCTTCTTCCTTCCCTTGCTGATATCCTGAGCTGTTTTCAGAAGATCCGCTTCTGCAGCGGCAACCGACTTTTCAAGTTCAGCGATGCGATCTCCCATGCTCCCGATCATATCCAGCTTGCCGATGAGTTCGCTTTTCCATTGAATCAAGGCATCCTTATCTGACAGGCGATGCTTTTGCAACAGCATGTTCAAATGATCGAGACGGGAAGTAATGACTTCCATGCGGGATGGATCTGCAATGACTTCATCATTGAATTGCTCCATCTCTGCCATCAGGTCTTTGAGCTCAGGAATCAACTGATCCAGACGTTCTGAAAAACCAGCAAGTTTTTGGTTATACGATGCAATCTTCAGCAGGCTGTTGCGCACCACTGAAAGCGCAGGCAGGATGCCCTGATCATCATCTAAAGCTGATACTGCCTGAGCCAATGCAGACTTGATCTGTTCCGCATGCTCCAGGGTCTCGAGCTCCTCTTCCAGAGCCTTTTCGTTCAGGTCGTCCAGATTTATCCGGGAAACCTCATCAAGCTGGAATCGATAATAATCCTCATCCTGACGATACTTGCCCTCGAGCTCTACTGCCTCTTCGAGCTGCTGCCTGAGCTTTCGCCAATCGGCATAAGAAGCCTTGTATCGTTGTATCAGCTGTGAATGAGCCGCAATGGCATCGATAATCGAAAACTGAAATTCAGGGCGCGCCAGAAGCAGGTTTTCATGCTGACTATGAATATCAATGAGCAGTGAACTCAAATCCTGCAATAACCTGAGTGAAACGGGAGTATCGTTGATGAAGGTGCGATTCTTACCTGCAGCGGTTATCTCCCTTCTGATCGTAGTGTGGTCATCCGGATCCAGATCGTGTGCTTCAAAGAACTCCTTCAGTCCAAGGCCGCTTATATCGAAGACAGCTTCAACCACACACTTGTTATCGCCGATATGGAGTGACTTCATATCTGCGCGCTCTCCGAGTAGAAGTCCCAGGGCGCCAATCAGAATGCTCTTTCCTGAGCCGGTTTCACCAGTTATGGCCGTAAATCCCCCTTCAAGGTCGAGTTCGACCCTGTCGATGAGTGCGTAATTGATTACGGAAAGCTTCTGAAGCATGGCACTATTTCATCATGCCCTCGTACTTGGTGATATTCCCCGGATCAATTTGCTTCAGGGCATCATATACCCGTTGCTTTTCAGCGGCATCAACCGGCTTGAATAAATTGACCAGTTCATCAGCCTTGGCATAGAAGAATATCTGCAGGTTATAGCTCGATGGGCGAACTTTATGAATTTCCTTCAGACCAAGGATGGCTTCTGCGATGGTATTCCTCGCCCCGGCCACATCACTTGAATAGAGTTTATCAAAGCCTTGTCTGTGGTAGTTGTACATGCACGAACGCAATGGCTTGAAGGTCTGGGAAAGAATATTTTCAATCAGCCAGTAGCGGTTCTGCTGTCCCTTCTCATTTGCTCTCCAGCCAGTGCCTCCGGCATTCTGAGCGTTATTCACGATGGTCTGGCAGGTCAGGAAATGATCTGTACCACCCTCATTGGCGAATGAGTCATAATCGTGGGCGAGAATGAAATACGCATAAAACGCCAGGATGCTCGACAGCTCATCCCGGTGCTGATCATTGCTCCACTGGATCATGGTGTTCTCCTGGTATGTAAACTGAAAGTCGCGATCGTTGATCGAAACAAGAGGAGTCTTCTGATCGCTGTTGTACACAGGACGTACACTTCCCACCTGAATAGTTCCCTTGAATTCGCGGATATTGATCTGTTGCTCAATGGTAATCTGGATGGTACACTCAATGCGCTCTTCCTGATTCCATGAGTCGTTGGTCCAGCGACGGCTGTTCATGAATTCCTGAATGACATTCTCCATGGTCTGGAAAATTTCAGGACCTGAGATCATGACCTGAGGAGCAATGACCGAAACAGAACAATTGAGCTCCTGAGAGCGGAGCATCGGAGAAGTCAGAAGCAAGATGGCGAATAACAGCTTTTTCATCATTTCATCAGAATTACCAACTCTGCCGCGATTTCTGCGGCTATTTCGGTTTTCGGTCTTAACCCGATTGAACGTCTTTTATTGTCAGGCCAAATTAAGGTGATTTTATTGGTATCTCCACCGAATCCGGCACCCTCGTCGCGCAACGAGTTGAGAACGATCATATCCAGATTTTTCTTATCCAGTTTCTTCTGAGCGTTCTGCTCTTCGTCGTTTGTCTCAAGCGCGAATCCAACCAATACCTGACCTGTCCGTTTATTGGAGCCCAGATTTCTGGCTATATCCGGATTTTCAACGAGATCAATTCTGTCAAATCCTTTATCCTTCTTAATCTTGCCCTCGGCCTCAACCGCCGGTCTGAAATCGGCCACTGCTGCGCAAAGTACGGCGGCGTGACAAGCAGGCCATAGTTGTTCACAGGCCTCTGCCATTTCACGGGCGGATACCACATTGCGGCGACGAATCATCGGATTTCTGACTGACAGGTTGACTGGTCCCGATATGAGATCAACGTCTGCTCCCAGAGTGGCCAGGGCTTCAGCGATGGCAAAGCCCATCTTGCCTGAAGAATAATTCCCGATAAAACGAACCGCATCTATCTTTTCGTGGGTAGGACCTGCAGTAACCAGTACCCTTTTACCACGCAACGGCATGTCGGGATGTATTTCGGCGACAACAGCCTTGAATATCTCCTCGGGCTCTGCCATTCTGCCCTTGCCTGAAAGGCCGCTTGCGAGCTCTCCGTCTCCGGGCTCAACCATGCGATGTCCGAATTCTCTCAGTCGGGCGAGATTTGCCTGTGTACCCGGATGCAGGTACATCTCGCGGTCCATGGCCGGTGCAACCATTACAGGGCACTTGGCGCTCATGTACACCGCCATCAGAAAGTTGTCTGAGAGGCCATTGGACATCTTGGCCAGGGTCGATGCAGAGAGTGGTGCGAAGACCATCAGATCCGCCCACAAGGCGAGGTCAACATGGTTTGTCCAGGTACCGGCATCAGGATTCTCTGTGAAATCCGAATGAACAGGGTTCTTACTGAGGGTAGAAAAAGTTAGTGGAGTAACAAATTCAAGTGCTCCTTTGGTCATTACCACCCTGACTTCAGCACCCGCCTGAACCAGCAGACGGATCAGGTAAGCAGTCTTGTAGGCAGCAATGCTGCCTGTGACACCGACCAGAATTTTAGTTCCCTGAAGCATACTGTAAGGATACAAAAAAGAAAGATGGCAAAAGCCATCTTTCCATATGAGTTTAGTCTGCTACCCGGGGATCAGTTACCCTGATTTTCTTCGGGATAGCGGAAGTAGATTTTGTCTTCAATCAGTTCCTGAACGGCAATAGAGTGAGGCTTGGGCAGGCGCTCATAGATCTTGGAGATCTCGATCTGCTCGCGGTTTTCAAATACCTCTTCCAGGTTGTCCTGATGTGTGCTGAACTCTTCCAGCTTCTGGTTGAGTTCTTCTTTCATTTCACGGGATACCTGGTTGGCGCGCTTGGTCAGGAGAACCACGGTTTCAAACAGATTACCGTGCACACGTCCGTCGAGTTCATTCGTGTTGCGGGTCACAGTTGACTTTGCCGCGTTGGTGGTCTTAAAATTACTCATTGTCGTTTTCCGTAAAATTATCGATCCTGTCAACCATTTTCTGGCTGCGGATGTAATAAACTTCAGCCTCCCTGAGGTATTTACTTTCAGGAAAAGCGGCTGCAAATGTAAGATAATTATTCATAACCTCCCTATAACGCTCTTTGCGGCGGGATGGAATGCTATTGGAAGCGTACTCAAAGCCGGATTCAACTATGAGTTTCATGGCTTCTTCGCGGTACTGGCTGTTGGGGTATTGCTTACAGAAATCAGTAAGTGCAACCACGGCCGACTTGTATTTCATGGTTTGCCAGTACAATCTGGCAATCTCGTATTCCTTTCTCTCGAGTTTCGCCCCGAGCCTCATGATGGTATTATTGCACGAATCGCGGAGGCTGGAGTTGGGGTAAGTATCGATGAATAGCTGGAATTCGTCAATGGCTGCACGGGTGTCTGTCTGATCCAGACTTGATTCGGACGACAATCTCGAGCTGCAGACTGCAGCCAGAAAGAGACATTCTTCAGCCCTGGGAGAGTTCGAAAAAGTCTTGGTGAACTGCCTCAGGAAGTAGTTCGCCATGTAGTAGTCTTCAATACAAAACTGAGACTTGGCGTAATAGTAATAGACCTCTTCTGCCTTTTGAGACGCCCTGGTAAGGCCGATAAGCTCTTCAAAAATCGGCAGAGACTTGTAACATTCTCCTGCCTCATAATACTCTACAGCCTTTTGAAATTTATAGTCAATATCGGTGCTCTTGAGTACCCGGGAATACTCGCTGCAAGAGCTGAGGAGCAAAACGGACAGGGAGGCAAACAGAATTCGGAACATCATAGGAAGTCGCAAAAATAACTCAATAGCAACGGGAATTCAGGCTTTGACAACTGATTAGCAGAATTTAAGACAGATTGGCCTTTTTCCGTCTCATCAGGTTCTGTTGCCAGTTCCATGCGTGTGAGAGGGCATCTTCAATGGTATAGCGGGTTTTCCAGCCCAGCTCTGCATTTGATTTTGAAGTATCAGCCCAGATTTGCTCTACATCGCCGGCCCTTCTGGGTCCAATCCGGTAAGGCACCTTCAGCCCGGTAGCTCTTTCAAAAGCTGTGATGACTTCCAGCACGGTATGTCCCCTTCCCTGACCCAGGTTGTACACCTGAAAACCATGGCTTTGTGCAGCCTTTTCCAGAGCTTTCACATGGGCAATGGCGAGATCACAGACATGTATATAGTCCCGGATGCACGATCCGTCAGGGGTATTGTAGTCGGTACCATGAATCACCAGTTCGGGAAGAATTCCGGCGACGGACTGGGTGAGAAAAGGTACGAGGTTGTTCGGCACACCTCTGGGCAATTCGCCAATGAGTCCGTCGGGATGTGCTCCAATGGGGTTGAAATACCGCAAAGCAAGCACACTCAGGTCATGTTCAGCCCTGCAGACATCTTTGAGCATTTCCTCGCAAACCTGCTTCGTGTATCCATAAGGCGAGGTAGCCGGCTTCACTGCCGAGAATTCTGTAACCGGGAGATGATCAGGCTGACCGTATACCGTGCAGCTGCTTGAGAATACCAGGTTTTTCACCCCGGTAGCTTTCATGGCCCGTAAGACAGAGATGAGCGAACCAATATTATTCTGATAATACTTCAGGGGCTCCTGAACAGACTCACCCACGGCCTTGTATGCGGCAAAGTGTATGATCCCGGAAATTTCGTTCTCGCTGATGATCTTCGACACAAGTGCCTCATCCGCGCAATCGCCATGGATACACAGCACCGGAGACCCAGTGATTTTTTCGAGCTCAGCTAAGACCTCAGGTTCTGAATTGGCGAAATTGTCGATTACCACAGGAGAAAATCCTGCGCTAACCAACTCGACTACCGTGTGGGAACCAATAAAACCGGCTCCGCCCGTCACTAATATGCGATTGCTTCTGTTGTCAGTCATGAAAAGGCCGACGAATATAAATCGGAAGACCTATATCCGCATTTGCCTTCGGGAGATTATTCGCACTTGCCGGCAGGGGTACATTGCTGTCCTTCGAGGACTTCAAGTTTTCCGGCATTGGCTTTTTTCCATTCTGCGAAAGACTGTTCCAGCACCTGAGAAAACGCCGAAGGTTCCTGTGCTCCGCTCACAGCGTACTTGCGGTCAAACACAAAGAAAGGCACACCTCTGACACCCAGCTGGCGCGACTCGTGAATGTCCATTTTGACTTCATCCTCAAGCTCGCCCTTCGTCAATACCTCACGCAGGCCATCCGTATTCATGCCGCATGATGAGGCGACTGCTTCCAGCGTTTCGATATCATCCACATTCTTTCCTTCAGTGAAATAAGCATTGAACAGGGCTTCCTTCACCTGATTCTGCAGCCCTTGTCCCTTGGCGAGATGCAAAAGCTGGTGTGCGTTCATGGTATTGACCACAACCACCTTGTCGAAGTTATAGGTAAGTCCCACCTGAGCTGCAGAGGCTGTTACCTGAGCGGTGATTTGCTTTACCTGATCCATGGACCAGCCCTTGGTTCTCACGAGCTCATCGAAAACAGAAATGGAAGTATCGGTAATGGCATCCGGATTGAGTTGAAAACTCTTCCAGACAATTTCTACCTGACTGCTATCGGGAAACTGGCTGAGGGCCATTTCAAATTTTCTCTTGCCCATGTAGCAGAACGGACAGGTTATATCGCTCCACACTTCCACTATCATCTTGTCACTATTATTTTCTGTGTTCATGGTTGAATCTTTTGGTTGTGCTTGTTGTGCATGACTCAGCATTCCTGCGAGCAGGCCGGCTAACACGAAGATGGATCGCAGTGATCTCTTCACATAAATTCCGGATGACTGAGTGTACATGAACAAGTTTTTTCTGAGTAACAAAGGTGTTGTAGCTGAGATAAACTGCAGATAACCGATATCAAGATTTCGACAGGCGAAGTCTATGCTCTGCCAGGCGATACCGCACGATTCTGCGGATAAGATCTGTTGGCAGAGGCTGGTCGGTGGGAAACTGAACGGTACCCTTTCCCCCTTTGTATGCCTTCAGTTCCTCTTTGAACTCCGCAGCCTCCCTGGGCGCGGGGTATATCCCGATATGCTTGTCAAACCCTGCGAAGTGAATGACATTTTTACCATCCATAGTGAATGTCGGAATGGCATAGCTGATTTTCTCGCCACATCCGGGCATTTCCTCGTGCACGATGCCGCGCAATAAAGTGAGGCGAGCGAGGGTCTCTCCTGAAAATGATTTCAGGTACTGATCGATGTTCCCGGAGGAGTTTCTTTGGGCCATGACAATAGGTCAAAGTTATACAGCGGAGGGCTATCGGGTAGCAAGATGACCATAGAAAACACAAGTTGTGTAGAGGGAGAAATCAAAACACCCCGTTATGGGTCGAAGACTATTTGACCTATCCATAGATTGATTATCAGCAAGCCTGGCATTACTCTTTCAGCACCAACTGTGAAATACACATTCTGCCCAGAGCATCTTGGGTGCGGATGAGGTATGCGCCCGTGGGCAAGGAAGAAAGATCTAAGTCGACGACTTCTGAACGTAAAGGGTTCATATTGAATACAACC
>JBEAZL010000299.1:0-3147 GCA_041170085.1 Bacteroidota bacterium | reverse complement strand
CATCCACTCTCACTCCTCACCCCCGCTCTGACTCCCGTGGTCATTCGCTCTGTCTTCAATGAAGGGCAACAATTAATCGCCAAGCCCTCTGCTTTTCCTGAAAATTTCAGGATTTCATCCTGGACACAGCCTCACGCAGCGCCTCCTGCCAGGTTCCCGGCTCAATGCCCAGCTGACGCTTCAGTTTTCCATTGTCCAGCTTTGAATACGCCGGGCGTTTTGCCCTGGTGGGAAAATCGGCGGTAGAGACGGGCAATACAGGTATTTCAATGCCACACTCCTTCATGATGGCACAGGTGAAGTCATACCAGCTCGCCTCCCCATCTTCCGAATAATGATAGAGTCCGTACTCAACGTGTTGCTGATCAATCAGAATTCTCCTGACCAGATTCATCACGTCTCTGGCCAGCCAACCCGCATAGGTCGGTGAGGCCACCTGATCATTGACTACACGCAATTCATCGCGTTCATGCGCCAGCCTGATCATCGTCTTGAAGAAATTATGTCCGTAGTTGCTGTACAGCCAGGAAACCCTGAAAATAAAGTACCTGTCCAGCACTTCATCTATAACACGCTCGCCCAGCCATTTGCTCCGGCCATAAACACTCAAGGGCGCGGGTGCATCGGACTCGGTATAGGGCTGGCGTTGCATTCCGTCGAATACGTAGTCCGTAGAGAAATGTATGAGCAAACTTCCGTTTTCGTGGCACGATTGGGCGAGCCAGCGCAGGGACTTTTCATTGGCCAGATGAGCTGAGTCAACCTCGTCCTCGGCCTTCTCGACATTGGTATATGCCGCGCAATTGATAACAGCCGCAGGCCTGTATCTTGACATAAAATCCTGCACGCGGCTTTCGACACAGATGTCAAACTCCGCTCTGGGCGCGAAGTACAGCTCCAGCTCAGGGTAATCCTGCGCCCGTTCGCGCAATTCACATCCGAGCTGACCAGAGGCACCGGTTACAAGAATGTGCTTCCGGTCTGCGTACTGAAAGGGAGATTTCATTGCACAAAAGTACTGGGCTTACATTTGTTGGCACAATCGTTGGCAGCATCAGGTTGTAAACACCTAAACAGCTACGGCCATGAAAAAAGTTTACCTCATCATCACCCTCACCATCCTGACCGGTATTTCGGCTTTTGCCCAGCGCAACCCGCGCACACCCCGGACAGCCTCTCTGGGCTTTGGCGTGCAGGTAGTTGAGCCAAAGGGCCAGTTTGCAGATACTTACGACGGATATCCGGCTGGTCTGGCCGGTACATTCTCCGCCCCCCTGGGCAATACCCCCTTCGAGGCCGGGGTATCGGTAGCATGGAACAGCATGGGTTCCCAGACAGAAGATGTCAATGTGTACGTCTATACCGACGAAAACGGGGTTGATATCTATGAACCCGCCGACATGGACATCCGCAGCAACAACAACCGATACATGATTCTCGGGCGCTTCAGACCCTTTAACGGGGGTTTCCAGCCCTACATAGAGGGCCTGACCGGTTTCGAGACTTTTACCACCAAGACAAAGATTTCGATCGACGACAGCAGTTTCGAGGATGTGCAGAACAGCGACCGTCAGCACTGGGATCTGGCGCTGTCTATCGGATGGGCAGCTGGACTCCGGGTGGGCCTGGGCTCAAACTTCTTTCTCGAGGCGAGATTCGAAAACATCCAGAGCGGTAATGTGACCTTTGTAGACAACGACTCTATCATCATCAACAGCGATAACTCTCTGGAATACGAGACGCGCGAATCGCGGACTGATAAATACACTTATCAGCTGGGCGTAGCATTCCAGTTCTAAGTCCCGGTTATAGATTCTGAGCGGAGATTCAGGGGTTTACCCCTCTTCTCCGCTCATCACATTTAAGCCCTTCAAATCAACTTTTCAGGTAGCTTCGCCTCATGAAGCTGTGGTTCAGACTTTTCGCTGAAAGTTTTCTGTTTGCCTGGTCGGCACTCACGACCAATGTGCTGCGAACAGTTCTCTCTCTTCTCGGCATAGCCATAGGTATATTTTCCATCATACTTGTACTCAGCGTGGTGGACAGCATGGAAGCCGACATGAAAGAGAGTTTCGATATGATCGGCAGCGATGTTCTCTTCATTCAGAAGTGGCCAATGGCTCCGGAGGAAGGCGACGAAGAGTATGCCTGGTGGAAATACATGAGCCGCAGACAGCCGACCCTTGACGATATGGAGCTGCTCAAAGAAAGGCTTACCAAAGCCTCAGCGGTTTCATTCGACGCCAATACCCCTGCCACTTCGAGATTCGAAAACAACTTCATTGAGTCGAGCTATGTGATTGCCGTGACATACCAGTATCGCGAAGTGATTGCCGTTGAACTCGAACAGGGTCGCTACTTCACCAACCAGGAAGCAGAAGGCGGGCGTGATGTGGCCATTATAGGACATACAGTTGCAGAACAGCTCTTCGGCACCATAGATCCGCTGGGAAAGGAAATCCGTGTCGGCGGTCAACAGGTGCAGGTGATCGGCGTATTCGAAAAAGAAGGACAGTCGCTCTTTGGTTCCGGATTCGATCAGGTGGTTATGGTACCCTATGCCTTTGGTCTGCGACTGCTCAACCCCGAGCGTGTAGATGCCAATATCACCATCAAGGCCAAGCCCGGCATCTCCAACAAAGAGCTCCGCGATGAGGTTATCGCAAATTTCCGCGCCATTCGCGGTATTAAACCCTCCGTATCCAACGACTTTTCCATCATCGAAAGCACGATGATCAGCGGAATGGTCGACAGCGTTATCGGAGTATTCAATATCGCCGGACTGGTTATCGGAATATTTGCGATCCTCGTCGGTGCATTCAGCATCGCGAACATCATGTTTGTGAGTGTCAGGGAACGCACGAACATCATCGGAATTCAGAAATCTCTGGGCGCCAGAAATGCATTCATCCTCGGACAATTTCTTTTTGAAAGCGTTGCCCTCAGCATCATCGGCGGCATATTCGGATTGATACTCGTCTGGCTGGCCACTACACTATTGTCTGCAGTCGCCGACTTTAACTTCATCCTTCCTTTCAGCAGAATACTGATGGGTATAGGCATCGCCGTCGTTGTCGGCCTCATCTCCGGTATCATTCCCGCCCTCATGGCCGCCCGGATGAATCCGGTGGATGCGATGCGGAGTAA
>JBEAZL010000298.1:0-5441 GCA_041170085.1 Bacteroidota bacterium | reverse complement strand
GGTGTTCGCAACTACGACTCTGCCGGTGGTATTGGCACCATGACGCTTTGCGTGAAGTACCTCATTGCTTCTACCTGCGACTACGGTCCCGGACCATACTCGCTCTGCAGCACATACAAGGCTGACTTCGTAGCAGCACAAGCGTACCGATTCGACTTTACTTCTACTACCACGGATATGACATATAGCAAGACTCAGGTGGGAACAACCTTCCTTCCACTTGCACAGGCCGGTATTCCATGGGGTGATACTTACGATGTGAGCATCACAGCGATATACTACGGGGTGGAGAATGGCACAGGCACCGAGAATATCGAGGTTGCTACCCTTTCACCTTGCCAGATCATCATCAATCCACAACCATTGGCTGAACTCCGTTCGCAGGATCGCTGCTCAAGCGGTCCACGCTTCCTGGGACAAACCGTGGCTGCAACACCTCACGTATGCGGTGTGGTTGACTATAAGTGGACATTCACCCGCACTGATGTGGCTGAATTGCCATTCGATCACTATCGTGGTGCTGCCAACCGCTTCCTCGGACTCGGAACTGTTTCTGGTCTGGTAGCAGGTGCAACCTATGATGTGGTAGTAACTCCTGTATTCTCATATGGTGAAGGCGTACCCGGAGCAACTCAGTGCATGAGCATTGTTGGTCCTGTGGCTATGCCTGGCATGAGCAACGATAACGATATCTTCAGCAATGAGAAGATTGGTGTTGAAGGTATGATTGATGTTGCTGTTTATCCGAACCCATCAAATGGTGAAATGATGTATGTAAACCTCACCGGCATCGAAAGTGATGTTGTGGTGATGGACATCGTTGATCTGACTGGCAAGCTCGTAAGCAGCCATCAGTTTACCGTAGACGGTTCTCTGAACACCATCGTATCATTCGAAGAAACTCTGGCCAACGGTGTTTACTTCGTGAAGTTCAATATTGGATCTGAAGTACGTACCGAAAGGTTCGTTGTTCAGCGCTAATTCCTGAATAAAACCAATTGAAAAACCGCTCCCTAACCGGAGCGGTTTTTTTTTGTCAATATCAAACCAGTTTGAAATGCAGCATTGCAGGACCAATTCATCGAACAACACAACCGATGGTATATGGATGGCATGAGGTCTGTTCGACCTGAATTCAACTATTAGAACAAATATTCTATATCTCCATTTCACACATTAGATATCAAACCAATCCGCTATTTTTCCAAAATTTGGCATAGCGAGGCTGGTTAATTTCGGGAGAACTAATTTTGCGATAAGGGGAGGGGCGGGACGTAGTCCCCAAAAAAATCAGAGTGAGAAACAGAGCGAGTGCGAAGATCGGGAACGCTAATTCCTTATCCGGTAATAAACTCCACTCACACTCTCCGCTCTCGCAATGAATATCGTTGCCCCAAAAAACAGTTTGAGTGTGGAGTGTGAGTCTGGAGTGGAGTAAAGAGCTTTGAGTGGAATACAATTGTTCTCCGCTCCCGCTCTATCAATTTGGAACTGCCTCACCGGAATGTCCAATTGACTTCACATATTGGGACCACAGCATATTAAAAAAAAAAGAAAAAGGGAACCGAAGTTCCCTTTTCCCCTATCCGTTTGTGAAATAAAAATTACTTCACCGAAATACTCCGTGCACCAGATTCAATGCCCTTCTTCCTGTCAATGGTCACATTCAGAATTCCATTGTCATAAGCTGCTTCAATACTATCGCGTTCGATAGCTTGCGGCAGACTGAAAGAACGGCTGAAAGACTGGTAAGAGAACTCCCGGCGCGTGTAATTGCCCTTTTGATCTTTTTCATCCTTCTCCTCTTTTCTCTCAGATGAAATCGTTATAACGTCATCCTTCACTTGTATTTTAAAATCTTCCCTCTTCATTCCGGGCGCGGCCATCTCAATTTCAAATCCTTTATCCGTCTCGTTCACATTTACCGAGGGTACCGTCCCTTCTACTCCACTCTTCCAATCCATCAAATCCTTCCTGAAGAAATCATCGAAGAACGAATCGATCTCAGGAAACAATATGTTTCGTTTTACCAACTTGTCCATGATGCTAAATTTTTAAATTGAACAGCGCTAATGTCAAGACTGCTTCAGCGCTATGGAATGACCGCAGTCATGACCACTTACTGATGTTGGTCAGGATACATTCCTTCAGCCTGAACCTGAAAAGTCTTGTTAAATGAACCCGACTGATTCAGTCAAGATGATGAATTGCCTATCGCTTCACATGAAAGGAAAGGATCACTTCCTCAATACCAGCTTGATGGTCTGAACCTCCGAATCGGATTGAATATTCATCAGATAGGTGCCATTGGCGAGATGAGAATAATCTCTGACAGTCACGGGATGAATCCCCGATCTCTCCAGATTACACACCCATTCGTCGGCAAGCGCGCCTTTTATATCGGTTAACCGAAATCTGATGTCTCCGGTTAATTCATCTTTTAATTGAATATTAACTCTACCGCTAGTCAGGGTCGGCCAGGCTACTGCATGATCAACCATCACTTCTCCTTCATTTCCTGCAAGCAGATGATAAGCCTTTCTGAAATCCGGAATACCATGGCCCAGCGAGTCGTTTGGGTTGTTATACAGGTGTGCACTGCGGCGAATGGCCTGGTAAATATCCATGTTGCTTTTATCCGGAAATGCCTGCCACAGACAAGCGGCCATTCCGGCTATCATGGGAGAACTGAATGAAGTTCCGTTACCAAATGCAACTGTTGAGTCGAGAGCGGCAAAGGCCGTGCCCTGCCCCATGGCAGATACATCGGGTTTCACGTCTCCATCGCTTGAAGGTCCGAAACTGGAAAAAGCCGCGTGAATTCCACTGGCATCCACTGCACCCACGCACATCACAGAATCACCATCCGACGGTGCGGTGATGAAGTGCCATGGACTGTTGCCGCTATTTCCGGCGCTGTTCACGACGAGAATGCCCTTAGACGCTGCTATATCGCCTGCAATGCTGCAACGGGTGGTGTTGCCATCCATGTCTGCATAGGTGTGGTTTTGCTCTTCATTCTCGAAAAGACTATATCCCAGGCTTGAGTTGACCACATCTACCCCGATGCTATCGGCCAGTTCCATGGCAGCTACCCAGTTATCCTCCTCAACGATATTCTCGCCAAACGGGTCCTCGGTCCTGAAAAGATAGTAAGATGCTCCTGGAGCTGCTCCCATCAGGGAATCCGGCATGATTCCCGCCATGATACTCCACACATAAGTGCCGTGTGCACTGTTATTAAAGACATTCTGGCCACCCAGCACAAAGTCCCTTGTACCCAGTAAACGGTCGTCGTTTTCAATATGCTCAAAGCATGGCAATGCATCGGCGAGATGCCATCCTGCATCAAAAACAGCCACATGGATTCCCTGGCCTGTCAATCCCAACTGGTGGAGGAATTGACCATTCATCATGGAAATTTGCTGATATGAGGCGGGATAGTTCTCTGACGGATCTGCACAATGCTTATAGGGTCCGGCATCATCCAGAATTTTATCATCAGGAGAGGTAATAAGTTTTTCCGCCCTGCGGGTAGATAACACAAAAGGCAATTCTGCTATTTCTTCAATGATCATCGTATCCGTGGTATAGATGGTGATGGCGTTGAACCATTTGCTCCGGTGGAGCACCATACAGTCGCAGACATCCAGCACTTCCTGTACATAAGCCTCTGTAACAGGGAGATCCAGTTCATTGTATCCTATACCCATCCGCGACCGTCGTTCGATTGTCCTTGGCGACAAGAACACTGATGGCTCGCTCAACGAATATCCGTTTGCTTCCTTATCCGTGAACTGGACCCAATAGCGATCAGGGCCGGTTTGCGAGAGGGATGAGTAGGAGAGCAGAATCGTGAGGAGACCAAGAAGCACTTTCATATTACAAATTTGGGTTGAGAATACCGATATATCTAGAAGCAGTAATAAATTGTTCAAACACAATTATTTGAGAATGGTTTTCGCACGGGGCTTTCCCCGAGGTATCTTCGCGCTCCTTTTGGTACCCTGATGAGGAAATCGTTGTACATATTTTCACTGGTCTCTCTCTGCATGGCCCTATTTGCCTGCAAACAACCCCAGAATATTGCCGCAACCGAGCAGGTGTCACAGGAAACTACCCCGGCTGAGCCGAAGGACTCTACTTTCCTCGTCTACAAGCGCACCCCGTGCTTCGGAATGTGCCCGTATTTTGACCTGACTATCTACCAATCCGGATACGCCATATACGAAGGGAAGAACTTCGTGGACATGATTGGATTCTACCACACAAAGTTTGATAAGACCGCTCTTCAGGAAATGATGGCTACCGCTGAACGCATCGGCTACTTTAGCCTCGCCGACAGCTACGACAACCCACATGTAACCGACCTCCCGACGGTAACCACATCGGTCATGAAGGATGGATCACTGAAGACGGTGGAAGCCAGATATAAATACCCCAAAGAACTGGAGGAGTTATACCAGATCATCGACGAAAAAATCGATATCCAGAAATGGACACCGGTCAAAACTTACCGGAACGAATAGCAAATCAATACACACAACATAGCTGAACATGAACATGATGAAAAAAGCCCTGGCCATTGTACTCCTGGTAGTACTGCAGGGTAGTGCCGCATGGGCACACGAAGGAATGTGGCTGGTACACCTGCTGCAGAGAATCAACCACGCCGAAATGACCGGCATGGGCCTCAACCTCACTGCTGAAGAAATTTACAGCATCAATCAGGCCTGCCTGAAGGATGCAGTAGTTCGTCTCAATGGTGGTATGTGCACCGGTGAAGTAGTGAGCGACAAGGGTCTCATCTTCACCAACCACCACTGCGCTTACGACGCCATCCAGGGTTTCGCCACAGTGGAAAACGACATCCTGACCAATGGTTTCTGCGCCAAATCTCTGGCTGAAGAACTGCCAATCCCTGGTTTCGAGATATCATTCCTCGTAAGGGTTGATGATGTTACCAAGGAAGTTCTTGCCAATGTTAATGCTTCTATGTCGGAGGCTGAGCGCGCTGTGGCCGTTCAGACTGCCATCCAGACCATTATGGGTCGCGAAGCAGCCAATGGCGCCTACGAAGTGGAGATCAAGGATTTCTACTACGGAAACGAGTATTACATGCTGGTATATGAAACATACCGCGACGTGCGTCTGGTAGGTAATCCTCCAGAAAGCGTTGGAAAATTCGGTGGCGACACCGACAACTGGATGTGGCCACGTCACACCGGCGACTTCTCTATGCTGCGCATCTATGCCAATGCTGAAAACAAACCAGCAGATTACAGCACCGAGAACAAGCCTCTGATGCCTCGCCACTTCTTCCCTGTATCGCTGAATGGTGTTCAGGACGGTGATTTCGCCATGATCATGGGTTACCCCGGTAGCACAGACCGCTTCCTCTCTTCATGGGGGGTGAAGCAGGCACTGGATATTACCAATCC
>JBEAZL010000297.1:0-2720 GCA_041170085.1 Bacteroidota bacterium | reverse complement strand
CCATGACAGCGTACCATAGCCGGTGAACCCGTTTCTTCAACCTCATAGCTTTTGACCCAATCCACCATGTCGTTGTTGCCTGTATTCACCCATGTATATCCCGACTGAGAGGCGTATGTGAGCGATGGTATAGGTCCGGCGAGCGGACTGTCCTCAGTGAAATACTCAATGAAGGTTGCGGCAGGATCCGCCGTCCATTCTGATTCATTCATTTCACGCCCTGGAAGACTGACCGAGAAATAACCTGCGTACTCTGTTCCTGCTCCGCCACCATAAACCAGCGCCGTGGAAGGAGCCACAATGAAGGTGCCGCCCATATCGTATGCAGCCGAGCTGAATTGCATGTTATAGCCGTTCTCTCCGAAAACGAATTCCTGTGTTTCGCCATTCACGGTAATGGTCACTGAAATTTCAGTGGGTGTCACCGTGGTACCACCTCCGTTAGATCCGGAGTTATTATCCTCCTCATCTTTTTTACAGGAGGTCAGAGCCAACAGTGGCAACATCAATAGATAACAATACTTCATTACGGTCATTCACCAAAGGTAACTAAGGTGCGGTAAAGAAATTTTACAAGTCTTTCCGGATAAACTTTCTGGTGGAAATCCATGCGGGAATGATGGCCCAGAGCATGAGGGCCGTGGCTGAAATGAACATCCCGGGGACAGTATCGAACCAAGAGCGGAAAACTGCTCCGGTATATCCCATCAGGGCAGATACATCCATCTTCAGCAGAAACAATATCCGGCAGAGATCAATGGGGTTCAGTGTACCCAGACCAATCATCAGTGGTTCTAAAGGATAATCTGAGAACTGAAAGAGCAGGAACAACACAAGAGCATCAAACACAATGGCAAATACAAGCCATATCATGATCGCAGTGCCAACCCCTCTCGCTTTGTCGCGAACTATAACTGCCCCGAGGACAGAAAGAGAAACGAAGACCAGGGTCAGGGCAAGACCAGATAGGATAAGCGTGATTCCTGTGGCTCCCGGAGCGTAGATAATCACAGGTATTCCTATTCCCACGATAAATGCCATCATCATGGATACGCTGAGTCCTGACAGAAAACTCTGCCAGATTCTCGCCCGTCGTATGGGCTGACAAACCAGTAGTTCGATAAACTCAGTGCTGTTGTACATATACACTGTGGAGAAGATCAGGCTGATCAGCGGCACGAGTATGAGGACAACATTCAACAGGCTCAACAAGCCTTTCTCTACAGTGTCTTCAAGATTGAAAACGCTGAGTGATATGAGTAACAAGGTGAGGGTATAGGCAATGATAACCTTGTTTCTCAGTATGTCGATCGATATATACTTGATGATTTTATACATAACCCGACTCCTTCATTATTCTGGCAATGGAGGTGGAAAGACGCACTTCGCCTGTTTTTTCGCGCAGGCTGTTAATGGTATCCTGATAGAGAATCTTTCCTTCCTGAATGTACACAACCTCGGTGACCAGCTCGTCGAGATCGCTTAGAATGTGCGATGTAAGCAGAATCAGTTTCCCCTTCTCCCTTGAACGCTGGATTTTATTTTTCAGGATTTCTGAGGCTACAGGGTCGAGACCCGCGGTGGGTTCATCGAGTATGAGTACACGCGGATCGAAGAGAAAGGCGAGAGCGGCATTTACCTTCTGACGTGTCCCGCCGGAAAGTGTATTCATTTTTTTGGAATACAGGTCGTGCAACCTGAATTCTTCCATGAGTTCTTCGTCGGTATGCCTTGCGCCTCTTATATCCCGCATCATATCAATTACCTGACCGATGTTCATGTGGCCCGGGTAGTTTGCAGACTGTGGCATATAGCCAAAGTGCACCCGATGCTCATGTTGCTGCAGAATAGATTTTTCATCAAATATGACGTCTCCCTGGTCTGGCAATACAAGACCGAGAATACACTTGATCAATGTGGTTTTTCCGCTTCCATTTGGCCCGATGAGTGAAACGCATTGTCCTGCCTGAAAAGACACCTGTACCTTTTTCAGCACCTGAAGCTTTCCGAATGATTTGGACAAGTCCTGTACCTGAATCATATGGTATTTCGTTTCATGTTAGGCACTCCGTCCTTCAGCTTTTCCGGTGTGATGGTTGGAAGTATTTTCTCTGACTGATCGAGAATTTCAGATATCAGACTTCTGAACAGCAGGGTTGCGTTTGGATCGCGTTCAATCACCATGCTGAACAAACTCACAGGTCTGTATGGGACATCGCCTGTGCCATCCTTGTCGAGATCATAGCCTGTGTATTTATCCCAATAGTTGTGCTCGAAGGTGTTGAGCATCAGTGTCCCATTGCTGCCTGCGTCGAATGTGTTGTTGATGAAGTCGTTGTTGCGGAGTACAATCTCCATGCAGCTTGACTGAATTTTTAAACCCCAGCCATTGCCATCGAAACAATTGCGGAACATGTTGACACGACTCGCACCTTCCATAAAAATTCCACTGGTGTTCTTTTCAAAATGATTGCCCTCAATATGGCTGTCTGATATCTCCTTGAGCAAAATGCCAAACGAAGCATCGCCCCAGTTGTGCCGGAAAACATTGCTGAACATGCTCACGTGATTGGAGTACATCACAGCAACCCCTGCGCCGTTCGATTGAAATATGTTGGCAACATAGGTATCATGGTTGGAGAACATGAAGTGCAGTCCGTAGCGTTTGTTGTCGTGCGATCGATTTCGCCAGATGATGGAATGGGTAACAAATTCAAAGT
>JBEAZL010000296.1:0-3785 GCA_041170085.1 Bacteroidota bacterium | reverse complement strand
CGAAACGTATTCAACGAGACAGAGGGTAGCCAGTGGAACGATTTCAACGCTGCAAATTCAGACGGAACCTCTGAACTTGACAGCCTCATTTCATCAAACTTTAATCTCGTAGAGACTAACTCTGATGAAGAGAGATTCCGTATGAAATTACCCACCGGTGTATCAGTGCAACTGGATTATAATCTCGGATACAATTTTTACGTCTTTAGTACCCTCACCTTCGGGCTCCCCAGAAGAAATTCACTCGGGGTTCAAAGAGCATCTTCTCTTGCTGTCGTTCCGAGGTGGGAGATTAAGAGGTTTGAAGTTGCCATGCCTGTTTCGTTGTACCAGTTCAATGATCCCCAGATCGGACTTGCCGTGCGACTGAACAGCGTGATCATCGGATCAGATAATCTCGGCTGGCTCTTCGGCTCTGATGTGTACGGTGCAGACATATATGTGCATCTCAAGTACACCATCTTTCGCCACTGGAACTGTAAGCAACGGGAGAAACAGGATGGTATGCGACGCACCGGCCGAGGAAAGTCGGTCCCATGTCCTGCATGGTGATGCATCTCACCCCCTGAGTGCATGCTGAACAATATATTTGCGACATGTCGAAATACGAACTGATCATAAGCCAGAGAGCAGTTGACGGACTGAAGGAAATTGTAGAAGAAGTTCAGAAAAGCTCTCTCGTAGATGCCGAGAAACTCAGAAGCAAGATTTTGCATCGTCTGCATTTCATCCAGCATCATCCGCACGAGCAGTCCAGAAAAGTAGAGATACCGAAAAAGGAAGGCGAGATTCGGTGCAGCAATATCATGAACTACAGAATTTACTACCTCTTGATGGAGGAACAGATTCTGGTAATGGAAATTATTGCCGAGAAAACCGGGCACAATCCTGTGCTACGTTGATTACCAGCGGCGGCTCTTAAGCACCGTAATGGTGAAAAGAAAGAAAATGCTGATCAGGCTCAGAAAATAAACCACGTCCCGCGAGTCTATGAGTCCAAGGCTAAGTGAGGCATAATGTGCCTGCATCCCAAGCTTGATGATAAAATCATCGAGAGATCCGAGCAGTTCGAATGATCCGATAGACTGGAATCCTGTGTACATGAAGAAGGTGAGGAGAACAGATAAGAGGAACGATACAATCTGATTGCGGCTCACGGCAGAGGAAAAAATACCTATGGCTACATAGGCTCCGGCAAGAAAAAACAGTCCGATGTATGATCCCCAGGTTCCGCCTGAATCGATATTCCCGGGAGGATTGCCAAGTTGATATACGGTATAATAGAAAAGCAGGGTAGGCAAGAGGCTGATGATAACCAGCACCAGACCTGCCAGATATTTCGCAAAGACAATCTGAAAATCTGAAAGCGGCTTGGTCAGCAGAAGCTCCAGTGTACCTGTGCGCTTCTCCTCAGAAAAAGAACGCATTGTCACCGCCGGAATCAGGAACATAAAAACCCATGGTGAAATGAAAAACAACGGGTCAATATTCGCATAACCCATATCCAGAATATTGAACTCGCCTGGAAAAATCCACATAAAGAGCGACGTGATCAGAAGGAACACGGCCATAACGACATAGCCAATCAACGAACTCAGAAAGCTCCGGATTTCCTTTTTTAACAGGGGTATCATACCTTTTCTTGCGGTTTGTTGCTGCTGATGGGAGCCGGAACTTCTGTTACCGTCCACGCTTCGGCAGGCGCCGCAAAGTAACGCTTAGTCGCCGGCCAAACGATGCCAAAAAGTTCGGATTTACGGTATTTTTCAAGGAATTCTTCACCCTCCCAGAGGCTGTATGTAAAGAAAATGTTCGGGTTTGACAGGTCGCGAAGGAGGGTCACGCCCCTGCAACCTTCCACCGAGGAGATTGTGTTCCTGTATTGCTCGAAGAGTTGCAGGAAATCTGAGACCCTCGCGGGCTCAAATGTCATCCTGACGATTCTGTTCACCATGGAATTCGACGGTTATCATATCTCCTTTTCTCAGACCAAATAGCTGGGCGGCTCCTCCGCCATGTCCTGTCACAGCTCCCGAAAGAGCCACCATAAGAAGTCCATTGCTGGCGAACATGGCGAGCCTTTCACCCTCCTTGACATCGGAGTAATAATCTGAGATATTGCTGATGGTATAGGAAACGCGCTTGAAGTAGATGCTGAACTTTCGCTTGCCCTGATGCATTCTGAAAAATCTCTCAGAGATATTGCTGAAGACGTTCCCATAGTGATCCACATGCACAATATGTCCGCGAATGGAGTTTCCGGCTATTACCGGTTCAATCATGGGGCCGCTCTGAATGGTTTCCGTCCTCTTGCCCAAAAACTCCGGTGTGCCTCCACGCGCCAGATGCGCGGCGGCAGTGGAATAGACCCCTCTCAGCGGGAATTTCCAGTCTTCGCCCTGAGGAAGGTTTATCTCGAATATCTCATCAGGCATACCGTCGAAGAGGAACGGCACCGCCCCGTTATCGGTACACAGGAAAAAATGTCCCATGTGACTGATGGCCAGTTGAATCCGGTTTACGGTAAACTCGGGCTGGATGCCAAGAATGTGAACAGTTCCGATCGGAAAGTGGCTCCAGGCGCTCCTCAGGTGAAAGGCGCCCTCAAGTACATCGAATGGCCTCACCTCGTGGGTAATATCCACGATCTGCAAATCAGGGAATTTGCTCAACAGCGATGCTTTCACCGTTGCGACATAGTAGTCGCGATTCCCCATGTCTGAGGTGAGGGTTACAATGGCCATGAGATGTTGTTGAAGCGCCGGATTTCAGAAAATTTTTCCACCTTCTGACAACGACGCTACACGGCAACGAATTTGAAATACTTTCGGCCTGCCTAAAACAAGTATTCATAGTTTTTTTCAAAAGAGCAATTAACCCTTGCAGGAAAAAGAAATTCTCATCCCGGACATCGACCCTTTGGAGTTCTTTGGTCCCAACAATTCGAAATTCTCGCTTATTCGCGAGCGCTTTCCCAAGCTCAAAATCGTTGCCAGAGGCCATGTAATCAAGGTCAATGGGGACGATGAAGAAATTGAAAAGTTCAGCGAGAAGATTGGCCTCATCTTCTGGCACATCGAGAAGTACAACAGTCTCAACCTCGGACAACTGGAGCGAATTCTCGATCTGAGCTCTGCACCACAGGGCGAAAACCGTCCTGAGGCCTCCTCTGACGATGTATTGGTGTACGGACCAGGCGGGACGCGCGTTGTCGCCAGGACCGCCAACCAGAAGCGCATGGTAGAAGCCATCGATCACAACGATTTGCTATTTGCTATCGGTCCGGCGGGTAGCGGCAAGACATATACTGCCGTTGCGCTTGCAGTGCGCGCTCTCAAAGAGAAACAGGTAAAACGTATCGTACTGACCAGACCTGCAGTGGAAGCGGGCGAAAACCTGGGCTTCCTGCCCGGAGACCTCAAGGAAAAGCTCGATCCCTACCTCCAGCCCCTTTATGACGCGCTCATGGATATGCTTCCATATGAAAAGCTGGCTGATTTCATAGATAAGGGAACCATACAGATTGCGCCTCTTGCCTTTATGCGAGGACGTACACTGGATAAGGCCTTCGTGATCCTGGATGAAGCCCAGAATGCGACATTCAGTCAAATGAAAATGTTCCTGACCCGAATGGGCCAGAACGCAAAATTTGTGATTACCGGTGATGCCACCCAGGTGGACTTACCGAAAAATCAGCCCAGCGGGCTGCTCAAGGCTGTCAATATGCTCCGCAATGTTCCGGGTATTGCGACCATTGAGCTGACGGGCTCAGATATCATCCGCCA
>JBEAZL010000295.1:0-3809 GCA_041170085.1 Bacteroidota bacterium | reverse complement strand
GTACATTGAATTTCCAGTAACCATCTGGCGCAGTCATGGGACGCACCTGCACTTTGCCGGTTGTGGCTTCGCCTCTTACATAATAGTAAACGGTGGTTCCGAAATCCTGTGCCGGAATCGCACCTGTCCAGATGTCGTTTCCTGCATCTGTCATAGCTACTTCGGTGTATGAGCCATTGATATCTGTTTTCCAGAAGAGGCTCGCATTGGCAATACCGTCGCGGTGTTTGATATACGCATTTACGATGTATGGATTCACATTGTCTTCGGTGTCGGGAAGTGCCTGGTGACTGATGAGCATCGGATCTTCAACACCAACTGCGTGTGTAATGCAGTGTATTGCACCGCTGGCTGCAATGATTACCTCGGGATTATCGTCGCAGTCGATACCTACAATTTCATAACCCGGAAGAGCTTCTTCCCAGATGGCCAGTGCTTCCGGATCCGAGTTGTCGTTATATACAGGCAGCAACACTTTCTTATTCACAAATACCGCATTGGTATAGGTTCTGTAGTACGCATCAGGCGGATAAAAGCCCTGCGAACTGGGAGGCATCGGAATCCAGATAATCTTGTACGGTGTACCCCACTTCGAATTGAAGTTGCTCAGCACATATTCAATGTTTGCATTAAGCTGTGGTCCGTCGCTCTCACCTTCAGGAAACTGTCCTACAAGAAGAGTCTCCTCATCGAGCAGTTTCATGTGCATATCGATGTGATGGATTTCATCATAAGGAAGAGTCTCCATCTTGATATACCTGTCGAGACCAAGGAAATCGAGCATGATCTGATCAATCTCTTCAGCTGATTTCGGAGTAACATCATATGGGTTGTTGGCATCGTTCTCCTCAAGAATCAGCTCTGATGCAAAGGCAGTTCCGAAGCCGTCGCACATGAAATTTCCTCCGGTATTTACGAGATCAGTTGGTGCTTCCGTAATGCAATAGAGGTCAAGTCCGAGGTGATCAGCAATCACCTGTGGCGAAGCATCATCATTCGGACGGTTCGGACGGTTATAAATCCAGTCCACCATTACCAAATCATCCACTTCGTTGCCATAAACAGGATTGCCCGCATAGTCACGAATCCAGATACTGTCGAAGTTGGCATCTATAATCGTCACGTTATCCATGTTATCCAGCGGACCTCCTGCCTGGCTACCCATGAGGTAAGATTCGGTAGAGGATGGATTCTCGCTCAGAATAATCACCATGGTTTCTTCCTTTGCTTCCCGCACAATTTGTTTCAGGATACCCGGATAGCTGGTCCACGCAATCGTCAGTGCCTGAATTTCTTCCCATTCAGCCATAGCGCGCAGATTGTCGTAGGGTGGAGGAGTTTCTATTCCACGATCACCAGTGATGACAAAGTCGCCTGTAGCCAGCTGTTCGCGCTCACGTGGCGTGAACCCGGCCGGCAGATCCGTTTTTTGTGCCATGGTCGTGCCCAGAAGACAAATGCCAATGGGAAGAAGGAGGAATTGGTAAAATGATCTCATAATTCAGGTTTGTAGGGCTAAGTTAATCAGAGAGGACTTGAAATGAATATTAAGGTTTTATTCCAGATCGGAATCCAGAGTCTGTGAATCGTCCTGAGGGTTTTTGGCGAGAAAGATTCCCAGAATGAACAGAGAGGCAGGCAGTATAATGAGGGCTGATCCAATGTTCCGGATCATTCCGGCCGTTGAGATCAGAATGAACAACAGTGACAAATTACCCAGGTAATAACACCATTCATAGGCCTTTCGACGTGCACGGAAGAACCTCAGTGACATTCTGATTACTGACCAGCCAATTCCAGCCATGGCCAGAAAACTTCCACCGGGAACATGATTCCATTGCATGAAAATGCCCGCAATAACGAGAGTAAGAGGTCCGTACAAACTCAGGTAAAACCAGAAGGTTTTCTTCCTTACGGGTTCTGTAGGCTGATCTATCAGTTCGGATTTGTCTGCCATTAGATAGAGAATGATAGGCTGAGTTTCACGGCGAGATTGTCAATCGTTTTCGGCAGGCTGTAAGGTCCATATCTGTAGAATGTTCCCAGACCGAAGGCGGTAATTCCTGAACTCAGCAGATTATCGAAAATGATTCCGCTTTCATGGTATCCCTGAACAGCCTGTCTGGTCTCTATCGTGTGACTCTCCGCATATTTCATCTTGCCCCAGAGCATATTGTGGACAAGGATAATATTGGGTCTGAATTTCTCCCCCTTGATCAGCAGATTTCGGAAATCGTGCCGCAGTTGCACAGCAGTAAAGTGAGAGTGGAAGAACTCGTTAACCCTCATGGCCTCAAATGTGAATGGCGCGGAGAGCCCCAGATACTTCTTCTCTGAGTAGTCCACCGTATTTGATCCGCTTGGGTTTGACAAGACGCTGAGCGGAACGTCTTCTTCAACACCTCCGGCAATGGCGCGCGCTGTGAAATGACCGATATTTTTGATGCGGAAAGTCTTTTCAATGGCGAGATCCATTCTGTCGTATGCAATCTCTCCATTGCCCATTTCATCCCAACCGCGAAGCCATCGCATGCGAATCACTGGCCAGCGTCCACCAAGTCTCACTTCTCTGTTGCCAACCCTGGCGAGTTTTTCTCCCGGAGCATATCGCAACTCAAGCCCGGTGTTCAGCAGTGTGAAAGAGTTTCGCGAGAGCTGAAGCATTTCATTGCCGATGTAGGTATGATAATAGCCATTAAAGGTTTTGATGAATGATTCCTCGTAAGTGAAAGTGGCACTGAGGTTTCCGATCATGCGCCCGTTGAGGCGAAATCCTTTTTTCTCGTAACGGTCCATTCGGTTGATCAGAAGCTGGTAGTAGTCCTTCCACTTCATGTCGGCTTCATGATTCAGGTGATTACCACCCATCTCGCTCACGTCATTCTCGTAATAAGCCTCAGCCCACATATTTCTTTTCTTGTACAGGTGAAGCCTGAAGGCTCCGCCATACTTTGAATGGGTATCGCGGAAACCGTAGGCATAGTATCCGCTCAACACCATTTTTTTGGAAATCTTGTCGTTGGTTGCAAGACCGAGCCCCAGTCTGAAACCCTCGTAATCATTGAACCTCATCAGTCGGTTGAGGTCGAGATTGACCGGTCCCATGGGAATCATACCTGAGGCCAGAATGTTAGCCAGCCTGACGAATGCATCAAAATTCTCTGCCTTTCCTACGCTGTCGATGACATGATATGTCGTCATCTCGCGACTATCAAGCGGATTGATCCTGTATTGGTTCCATACGGAATCGGGCTGCTGGGTAGCACCCGAGGCCATTTGCAGCGTAACCGGCGTAAATTCTATGGCCTTCATAGGCACGCCAAGCTGGATATTCTTGAGATATGACCTTCCGATTCCAACCAAAGGGAATGAGTTCATCTGAGCGAATGGAAGCGAGATGAAGGTGTTCAGCTGTACAGGAAACCACTTGCGTCCCTGAACCTTTTCATACATCTGCTGAATGCGGATTGAAAAGCTCTTTGATTCCACGGGTTCTGCAATCACATTCTGGAGGGCATATCCATCAGTATTGATAAACAACTGTCCTTTCATTCCATCGAAATTCTTGCCCAGCCTCGGTCTGAATGAAATGGTGAAAACCGTATCACTACCAGTGTAAGTAGTGTCTTCCAGAATGAAGAGGTATTTGCTGATACTTCCGTTGGCAAGGGGACTCAGGTATGTAATGTCGAGAATATTGACACTTTCACCATAAAATGAAAACGACTGAAGCTGTGTGCCAAGAAGGGCAAACTCCGGGTTCTTGAGTCCGGAGACTCTCGAGGCCACGATGGTTTCTTCACTTCTCG
>JBEAZL010000294.1:0-2647 GCA_041170085.1 Bacteroidota bacterium | reverse complement strand
GTATTGCTCCAATCCGGGTGCATGGCCATACCCAGAAGTCCGGGTTCACTCTCACCCTGCTCGAACACTACTGAAGTCAGATCAAGCACGACAGTATAGTTCCCGGTTGATGGTTCTATTCTGATTACCCGGCCTACCCGCTCAGTTGCCCAGATATGATCATCCGGACCCCAGAGAATTTCCCATGGAATATCCAGACCAGTAACGAGATCATATTCGGTCAGCGTGGTATTTCCTACAGTCCAGGTGGGCTGTGATTGCGAACACTGAATAAAGGTTATCCAAAGTGAAAGAGCTAACAGGTATTTCATATCAGAAAGATTGTATAGCAAATGTAACAAGCCCTGTGACCTTTGAAGCACTATGAATTGAACTAATCTGGCAGGAATCCATGAATGGATGCAAATCGGAGATTGCTATCCTGACTTAAACTAAGGCTCCTTTATCTCGGCAAGAAGGTCTATCTCCCTCTTCTCTCCATCTGAAAGATAGAGAATGACGGTTCTGGATACATGTCCTGACTGGCCTTTGGGGTCGAAACGAATTCTGAGTTCTGTGGACTCTCCGGGCTGGAGCTCGAATGTATTCAGCTCGGGAATGGTGCATCCGCAGGTGGCTTCAACAGAATCGATGACCAGTTTTTCACCACCCTGATTCTTCAGAGAGACAGATGCATCTCTGACTTCAGATGCCGATATGGTGCCGAGGTCAATGACATCCCTGCTGAGCGAAAGAAATGCCTCAGGAATGAGTTCAATGGCCTCGATTTCAATTTTCCTTTCCAGACATGCGCCGGTGCTATATATGGATTCTTTCTCGTTGAACAAATCATCGCTCACGCGCTGGTCGGCTTTGTACTCTCCGAAAGGTCGCGCAACGAATTCAAGTTTGCCTCCGTTGACTGCTGTTCCTTCGAGATAAGGAACAAACAAACCACCCTGCCACGATCTGAAATCATTGACCAGAGAAGAAACCCTTCGTTTGGTCAGGCTCAGGTTATAGTCAGTCTGGGCACGCGGACTGGCGAATCCACGTACATATACCCTAAGCCTTTTTCCCTGTTCTAATTGAGCAAGAATTAGCTGACGGACATCCTGCAGATCTTCGAATCCCTGTTCAGCGTATAGTTCGAAGAATTCCTCTGTTCTCAGCTCGCTGTTTTCCGCTTCCTCACCAGACTTTCCTTTTGCGTTTTCAGTCAGGTATTTCGGCTTTAGTTTGATATAAGACTGATAAGACTGCGTGTAGGTTATGGCTGTTGTACTATCACGTGTATTCGGATCCGGTTCATCATTGTGGAAGTACAACCTCACCGGCAGCTCGATGCGCACTTCATCAAGGTTGGCAAACTTTTCTGCTGCCGTGATGGTAGAATCGATTTTAAGCCGGACGCGATAAATGTCGCTGCAGCAACCAGGATAGAGATCATCCGAATCATCAGTGGCATCTGAACGGTTGCTGCTGAAATAAACTGCGTTCTGCTTTTCGGAAAATGAATAGTACAAATCATTACCCGGTGAGTTATAAGGAATACCCAGATTCACCGGACGCTCGAATCCTTTGTCGGTGTTTCCTGAAGATTTGTGAAGGTCATAGCCTCCAAATCCTTCATATCCATCGGAGGCATAGTACATCGTGCCATCCAGATAAAAAGGACATATCTCATTCAGAGCTGTATTCAGCACAGTGCCTGCATGTATGGGAGGTCCGGGAACTCCATCTGTCAGCAGTGAATACCAGATATCCCAACCGCCCCTTCCTCCTTTTTTGCCCGATGCATAAAACAGGATTTCACCCTGCTCTGTATTGGCGAAGAAAGGAGTTGTAAATTCTGCAGAATCCGAGTTATTGATCCGGGAGAGGTATTCGATATCCAGGAACCTTCCGCCCTCATATTTCATACGGCATATCTTTCTGGTTCCTGTATTCGTTGGAATACAAGTACAGTAAACGTGCGAGCTGTCTGCATCGAACGACAGGCTGCCGACCGATTGATAATCCTGAAACTTCACATCAGGTGCATCAGCCAGGGTATAAACAGAATCCTTTCGGTTGAATTGCCAGATTGAAAAAGAGTCGGTTTCATTCAGACGGGTGATGAGCAGGATATTGCTTCTCTCATCGTTGAGCGGTGCAAATTCAGAAAGAGCGGTATTCACCGGTGAACCGATGTTCAGAGAGGAGTCGGGATGCAATGGAGGCTTATAACCTATCGCCCACTCACATGCATCTGCCTGCATCTGGGCATCATCTGCGAGGGTGCTTTTTTTATTCTTCCGAAGGAATTTCTTGAAGTTTCGCAAAGCCTCATCGTATTCGCCGTTGAGTTGTTGCATGCTTGCCAGCCAGAAAAGTCCTTCGGGATAAAGTCTTCCCTTGTCTTTCTGGTACAATTTCGAATAGAGAAATTTCGACTGATCGTATAGCTTCATCATGCGCGAAGCCTCTGCCAGCAAAGCTGTGTTGCTGAAATCGGCAGAGTCCAGTTCGTAGGCCTTCTCATAGCATGAGTATGCCAGAGGCCAATTTCCTTCCTGCTTCGCCTGATCGCCTTTCTTAATCCAGGGAGATGTTTTCTGCCCCTGGGCGGCACAGGCCATCAGCAAGGCTGTTGCAATCAATGCAGACTTTATTCCGGCGTTCAATC
>JBEAZL010000293.1:0-3314 GCA_041170085.1 Bacteroidota bacterium | reverse complement strand
ACATCAAGTGGAGCTACAACAAGATCACCAACCTCAATGCGGGCAAGAAATTATCGGATTCGTTTTCGAATTTGCTGACCAATGAGCTGAATGTGATCGTGTACAATTTCGTCGATATGCTCAGTCATGCGCGCACCGAGATGGAAGTGATCAAGGAGCTGGCCGATGACGAAGCGGCATATCTCTCGCTCTCCCAGAGCTGCTTCGAACACTCGCCGCTTCTCGAGATACTGAAGCAGGTGGCCGAGAAGAACTGCAGACTCATCATCACCACCGACCACGGAACTGTTCGGGTTAACAATCCCGTGAAGATCATTGGCGACAAGAATACCAACACCAACCTTCGCTACAAAGCCGGACGAAACCTGAACTATAATCCGAAGGAAGTGTTTGAAGTGAAAAATCCGGCTGATGCATTCTTGCCGAAATCGAATGTGAGCACATCCTATGTGTTCGCCACGAACGACGATTTCTTTGCATATCCGAACAACTACAATTATTACGTGAACTATTACTCAGATACCTTTCAGCACGGCGGCATCTCTATGGAAGAGATGATGGTGCCCTTTGCAGTGCTGAAGGCGAAGTGATCTTTATGAAACACGAAGTAAAATCCGTCGATCAACTCGAATCCCTTGCGGGAGCATTTTTCAAGGCACATCCGAAACCATCGGTAGTCGCCATTTACGGCGTGATGGGGGCGGGCAAGACCACGTTTGTCCGCGCCTTGTGCAAACATCTCGGTGTAACCACGGAACCCGCGTCGCCTACATATTCATTGGTAAATGAATATCCGATTGCCGGAGGAGGCAGGGCATTTCATTTCGATCTGTACAGGATGAAGAGCGCTGCTGAAGTGCGCGACATCGGATTTTCAGAATATATCTATTCCGGCAGCTGGTGTTTTATTGAATGGCCCGATATCGCAGCAGAGCTGCTTCCCGAAGGATTTATTGCTCTTCGTATCTCGCTGAACGGAGAGGAGAGGGTGTTTGAATTCTGAATTGGTACTCCCAAGAGCTGATTTTTCTTTTAACGCAGAGAGCGCAAAGTCTTCGGGAATTCTGAGGGCAGGAATTGCAGTGAATCAAAGCAATCAATTTCTTCCGGACATTCTGGGATTGGCCACAGAGGGCGCGGAGAAATCCGAAATACTTATCACTCTGCGATCTCTGGGCCTTCTCTGTGACCTGTGTGGTTAAATTACTCGGCTCTGAAGGAAACGATTTCTTTCCGGCAAGCATTGCTGCAATCACAGAGAATTCCAATCCATTGCGACCTCTGCGTTATAAAGTCTTCTCACTCTGTTTTAAGAGAGAATATGGGAGTTGCAACGGGACTCAGTCTCCGTCAGACAGCAATACACCTCACCCTGCAAATCGCCGGATGAAATCAAATCAGGAAGAATGGAAATCAGTGACCGGCCGGAGCGTGGTCAGCTGCAGGAGCAGCCTCCGTTGCCGGAGCAGCCTCTTCCGAGGTACCTGCAGCAGGGGCAGCATCGTGGCCTTCGTGGTGAGCAGGCTCAGCCTTTTTCTCTACCGTTGGGATATTACCGCCCAGTTCCGGCTTTGGTTTTACGGTCGAGTGGTTTTGCTGAACAAAAAGCAGACAGAGGCCAACGGCCACAATGAAGATAGTCCAGAGGTAGGTCTTCTGATGTGCTGAGTCGTGGTGAGCCATGGATGAGGTTATGATTTGGCCCCAAAAATAGAAACTCGGAGCCAATCGCGACATGCCTCAACTCACCATGGTTGAAAAACCCCTTGTTTGGCCTCGGTGGTCCGGGGTTTTGCCCTACCTTCGAAATCCCCAAAAGCAAGGTGGCTTATGGACCCCAAGAAACATTCGATCCGCACGCTGGCGCAGGAAGCCACGTTACTTCCCCAGGAAGAAATGCTCGAAATTCCGAAGCGCTATCAGCGCCTCAGTATCGGCATTCCCCGCGAAACTTCTTTTCAGGAGCGCCGTGTGGCACTTGTACCCGAGGCTGTTGCACTCCTTGTAGCCCATGGCCACGAGGTAGTCATAGAGTCCAGGGCAGGGGAGTCTGCCCATTTTCAGGATCACGATTACAGCGAGGCCGGTGCGCGCATTGTGTACGACAAGAATGAAGTATTCCAGTGTGCCACGATCCTCAAGGTTGCCCCGCCATCCATGGAAGAGATCGAGCTGATGCCCGGCCGGCAGAACCTCGTCTCCGCCATCCACCTCTCTGCCCAGAAACCTGAGGTTTTCAGGGCCCTGGCTACGAAGAAAATCACGGGTGTGGCCTGGGACTTTATCAAAGACGAGACGGGTATTTTCCCTGTGGTACGCGCCATGGGCGAGATTGCAGGAAATACATCGGTGCTCATCGCCGCTGAGTACCTGAGCAATGCCAACCAGGGACAAGGACTCATGTTCGGTGGTATCGCCGGAGTGAAGCCGACAGAAGTAGTCATCATCGGCGCCGGTACGGTGGGCGAATTCGCCACGCGGGCTGCATTGGGATTGGGTGCTTCTGTGAAACTGTTCGACAACAATATCTATCGCCTTCGCCGCATACAAAACGATCTCGGCATCAGACTCTGGACATCCACCATACAGCCTTCAGAATTGCGCAGAGCGCTGGAGTCGGCTGATGTGGCCGTGGGTGCCATTCATGCCACATCCGGAAGATCTCCCGTTGTGGTCACCGAAGACATGGTGAGCAATATGAAATATGGTTCCGTGATAGTGGATATCAGTATCGACCAGGGAGGGTGTTTCGAGACATCCAGCGTAACTACGCACGATGATCCCATTTTCAAGGAGCATGGCGTGATACATTATTGCGTGCCCAATATTGCGTCGAGGGTAAGTCGCACAGCGAGCTATGCACTCAGCAACATCTTTGCACCCATCCTCACTTCCATGGGCGAGCATGGCGGGTTAACTCCGCTGATAAAGAGTCATCCCGGCTTCCGCAACGGAGTCTATATGTTCAACGGCATCCTCACCAACGAAAGCATCGGCGAGGCCTTCGAACTCCCCTGGAAACCCATCGATTTGCTGATTATGGCGATGTAATTTTAATTGCGGTTCAGGATTGTCTCTCTTGAATTATAGAATGATACAATTATAGAATTATACAATGGGTTTCGTTGTGTAGTCTAACCAAAGGTCTTCGGTCAGAATTTTTGAGACGGATCAATGTGAACGTTGACTCGACCCCCGGCCCCTGAAGGGGTGAAAGTTTAGAGAAGGGGTGAAAGATTCGAGGGGGGCGAAGTCTTTTTGGACAGTAATGTTCTAAGAATTCCACACTGACCCATTGACCCATTCACCCATTG
>JBEAZL010000292.1:0-4702 GCA_041170085.1 Bacteroidota bacterium | reverse complement strand
CATAGGGCGCATTCAGGTCAACCTCTGTGGAGCAGGCACTTAGCAGAACAACTGCCGACATCCATATAATCCGTGATTTCTTCATTTCAACGCATGGTTATCCCGCAAAAATACACTTACTGAGCCTTGGCCCGCCCGGAGTTCAGGCGACAAATGCGGAATTATTGCATTTCTGTCAGAGGGAGAGCAGGAATTGCATGGTATCAACTCCATCGGCATAATCGCGCAGCGACGGACATTGGGCCATACCAAAGGGTATGAAACCGTGGCCAGTTATGCATTGTATCTTGTCTTTCAGGCTATCGAGATGCAGCTTTAAGTTTTCCAGAGAATCGTATTCTTCCCAATAGATGGATCCGGTAGGGGAGGCAATATCTTCTGACCTGCGGAGCAGGATGAATCCATTATCCAGCAAATCTTCCCGGTTTAAGAGCCAAACGGCTTTGTTGTAGTCGTAGTTATTGGCGTACTTGTTATGATTGACAATGTCAGAGAACTGGAAAATTCCGCGGAAAAAAGTATCCGGATCATAGCCTGCCGGGACATAAATTTTAGTCACACTGCGGCAACCAAGTCCGAAATGGTCGAAAATATCATGTCCAAGTCCGGATAGCTCCTCAGCCGATTCGGTGCCGTCAAGAATGGCGATCGAATTGCGGTTTTTCCTGATGATGGAAGGAATATTTCTGAAGTAATACTCGAAGTACCTGGAAGTATTATCTGAACCTGTCGCGATCATTGCGTCATAGCCCTCCAGTCGGGCAGGCACAATGGTTATCAGTTCAGCCCAGTTTTGATCCCACTGGATCAGGGTCTGATGGATATTCCTGAATAAAATCTCGTCGTCGGATGAAAGCTTTACCAAAGCCTGGTGTCCTGCCAGAACCGTAGAGATCACATCGTGCAACAGAACCAGAGGGATATTGCCCGCGGCAATGATTCCGACATTTTTCGGTGCTTTTTCTTTCTTCCATTCGGGGTAGCTCGCCAGCCATTCAGTAAGGCTGGACTCCTCGAGTGCATCGCCCCAGGATGAGAAGGCTTTCCTTACGCTTTCAGCGGTGAACCAGCCATTCCGTATACCGGCCAGTTTGACGGCCTCCTGCCATTGACTGAATTCTTCCCTGGTCAATCCACAGTCGTACCCCGGCCATTCGTCAGATGCTGACAGAGCCCTGAAAGCCTTGCCCAGCTGAACAAAAGTTGATATGCGCTGTTCAGGGTTCATGATCGGTGCGGAATGGATATTTTTGCGCCGCGAAAGTAAGTTTAAATCAGCTTTTAATTTGTCTGCGATATGGCTATCATGATAACCGACGAGTGCATCAATTGTGGTGCATGTGAGCCCGAATGTCCCAATCACGCCATTTATGAAGGTGGTGCCGAATGGAAATTTTCAGAGGGTACCGGACTCAGGGGTATTATCAATGTGCAGGGACAGGAGCAGGATGCTGATGGCTTGAAGGAACCTGTGAGCATGGATGTTTACTATATCGTTTCCGACAAGTGCACTGAATGTGTTGGATTTCACGATGAACCGCAATGTGCTGCTGTGTGCCCTGTTGATTGCTGTGTCGACGATCCCGCTCACCGTGAGAGCAAAGATCAGCTGTTGGCCAAGAAGGAGTTTATGCATCTCTGATTTATCCTCCCGGGTACAATGTTTCAAAGGCTTTTATCGGCTAATTGATCCGGGTCCTTCGTTTATTGAATCAAAAAAAGTTTTTTCCCGACGTACTTTTCCGGCTGCATTTCGTTTATGCCGATATGAAGAGATTCTTTTGCGTTCTTTTTTTGGCAACTGCCTTTCAGACTGCCCGTTCATCAGACCTGCCGGCCATTGAGGATTCTCTGGCTGCAGCGCACACACAGTTGCGCAACGCATCCACAGATGAACAAAGGATTCAGGCTTCGGCCAATATGGAAAAATGGTTCGAAGTGGCATTTTCTTCTGACGAAGCTTTCCTGTATCCATTCGATAAAATCAACATTTGCAGGATCATTAGTCCGGATGAAAAGGTGCGCCTGATAAACTGGAACATTTCCATGATCGACGGAACACATCGCTATGTCTGTTATGTTCTTCTGGCCAATGATAGTAAGAGTCGGAAGAAGGGCAGTGGCGTTTTTTCATGGCAAAAGCTTACAGATACTGCGAGGGCAGGTAATAACCCCGCCACCAGGTTCCTTACTTCTGAGAATTGGTATGGAACACTGTATTACGAGATCATTCCTATGGGCAAGAGAAGGAAGTCTGAACGGTATACATTACTGGGTTGGGAGGGAAAGGACAACCTCACCACCACCAAAGTCATTGATGTACTTACCCTCAACAACGGCAAACTGAAATTTGGTGCCGAGATATTCGAGGGAGGCCCGAGAAATTCAAAGCGCATCATTTTGGAATATGGAAATGAGGTGAGTTGCTCTGTGAAATATTATCACCGTCAACAGCACATTGTATGCGATCATCTATCGCCAAGAAACCCTATGATGAAGGGAATATTTGCCGACTACGGTCCCGACGGAAGCTACGACCGCTGGATACTGGAGAAAGGTCGGTGGAGGCTTGAGGAAAACATTGATGTGAGCCAGTATTCAGAGTCGGACAGACGTCCGTGGAAGGATCCTTCCAAAAAATAGGCATTCAGGCCATCAGTTTGTCTGGCGACCGCCAAACCTGAGCCTAACTTCAGTTGCGCCAAAACCATATTCGGCGTATGGGGCATCCATAAAAGTCGCATTGGGGTAGTATTCCTGGAGCACCCTTCTGATTTCATTGCGAAGAACGCCTTGTCCCACTCCGTGGATGAAGATGCAGCGGGGAATCTTTTTTTCCTCGGCTATACGCAGAGTGCGCTCAAAATGATCGATCTGAATGGACAGCATTTCACCGGGTTGCATGTGCTCGTGCCTGTCCAGAATTTCATGAATGTGCAGGTCAACTTCCATGGTATCGCCCTTCTGACGGTCAACACCCTGTTTTTCTTTGTAGAGTTCTTTAAAGTCGCGATGAGCCCTGCTGGCAAGCACGGGATCGATATTTCTTTCCACAAGATCCCTCATCTCAGGCTGAACGGAATCATAAGCTACACGCTCGGCAAATTTGTCCGATACAGGCACCAGTTCCGTAACCGGGTGTTCGTACTCAAATCCGCTCTGATCCCGAACCATAAGAATCCCGCGAGCCGGAAAACCCGTTACGATTCCTTCGCCCGCTTCATTCAGAAAGCGCACCCTGTCGCCGATATGAAAGTCTCTTTCGTCCATCTTTGAGTTGCAAAAGTAGCAGGTAAAATCCCTGTTGTCCATAGGATTGACAATAGATTTACGACCGATAATAATTGAACGGGATGTACAAACTCAGGATTTTCGCCGCACTGTGGCTATTGACCATTGCGATACCCGGCCTTGCTCAGGTATCGAAGAAGACGATTGAAAAGGTTGACAGGATGCTCGGACAGAGCATTGTGCAATTCAACGTGCCCGGAATGGCGGTGAGTATCGTCAAGGATGGAGAGGTAATTCTTTCGAGGGGCTACGGAGTAAGAGACATCAATACTCAGGTTCCCGTTGATGAGAATACAAGTTTCGCCATTGCCAGCAATACCAAGGCCTTTACCAGTGCTGCCCTTGCTGTGCTTATAGATGAAGGTAAACTGAAGTGGGATGACAAGGTGAGGAAATATCTCCCGTACTTCTCACTCTATTCGCCTTATGTGAGTGAAGAAATGACAGTGCGAGACCTTCTCTGTCACCGCAGTGGTCTGGGTACATTCAGCGGAGACCTGATTTGGTATGGAACGACTCATTCCAGAGAGGAAATCATCAGGAGGGCAGCTATGCTGGAACCGAAGCATGGTTTCAGAGAGTCGTTCGGCTATCAGAATATCATGTTCATAGTTGCCGGTGAAGTGGTTGAGGCAGCAAGTGGAATGACGTGGGATGATTTCCTGCGCACGAAATTTTTTGCACCTCTCGGAATGAAAAACAGCAATACATCCACCCGCGATCTTCCCGCCAATGGCAATGTGGCCATGCCTCACAATGAGCGGATGCAAAAGAACCAGAAGATCGAATATGTGAACTGGGATAATGTTGGACCCGCAGGAAGCATTAACTCCAGCGTAAGAGATCTGAGTCAATGGATAAAATTGCAGTTAGGGAAAGGAACTCTCGACAGCGTTAAATACTGGAATGAGGCAAGAACATACGAGATGTGGGAGAATCACACACCCATTCCGGTTTCTGGCTGGCAGCGGAAGAACATTCCTACGCGACATTTTTCCGGATACGGACTCGGTTGGGAGCTCATGGAATATCAGGGATACAAGGTTGTTTCGCACGGCGGAGGATACGATGGAATGATTTCAAAGACCGTTCTGGTACCTGAGCTTAATCTGGGATTTGTCATTCTGACCAATAACATTAACAGCCTGCCATCTTGCCTCGCATATGAGTTGCTGGATGAATTTATCGGGGTACCAGTTGCTGAACAGAAGGACTGGCTGGCTCTGTTTTATGACTTTCGTAAAGCAGACCTCGATGAGGAGGCCAATCGCGAGAAAGTACTGGAGGAAGCAAAGGTGAAGAATACAAAACCATCAGCAGATCTTGCTGCTTATGCCGGGACATACAGAAGCGATATGTATGGGGATATCGAGGTTAGTGTAAGACAGGAAGGTGGACTGGATATTCGTTT